>CAZDCZ010000043.1:0-27638 GCA_964504155.1 uncultured Bacteroidales bacterium
GTCGCCGACTTTTTTAAAGCCTCAATTCTTTTTTGAATTGAGGCTTTTTTAGTATATATTTTGTTTAGAAATTTTATACATAAAAAATATTATTTACCCACCAAAATAGATACCCATCTAAAAAGTGTGTTTTCAAAGTGATAAACATCAACAATTTGATACCTGCCAAAAATAGGGATCAGTAGAAAATTATGTTTATAGAAAATTTCTATTATTGGGAATTTCGAATTTTCTATATTTGAAAAATTTAAAATCGGAATAACTCAAAAATTTTTCGTAAAATCTTGAAGAATAAAAAAATATAAAATAAGATTATTGATTATTATATTTGAAATAAGTATTTTTAAGAAATTATAAGTAAAAACATAATTGAATAATATTGCTTATGACATTTTTTTATAAATTATTAAGGTATATTTTCTTTTTTATATTTTTAATATGTTCTTGTAAAGAAAATAGTGAAAAAATAGATACCTATGAAATCGATAGTTTAAATATTGAAACAAATAATTTACTATCAAGAATTTATGCTATTGATATATATAAAATTGATAGTATATTAAAACTATTTAAAGATTCGACAAAAACAATTAATTTAAAAAATGCTGAAATATCAGATTCAGAAGTTGTTAATAAACTTCAGAAAACAATTAATTGGTATTACGCATCTCAAGACGAATTGAGTATTTGTCAAGAAGAACTAAAGATTTTAAAAGAAGACTATAATAATTTACAAATTGACGATTCTATATATTTAAAAAGGCTTAATAGAGAAAAATATTTTGTTAAAGATCTGGGGAGCAGGATAGATTCATTTTTACGAGAAGCTCAGTCGGATATATATTATTTATTTAGTCATATCGAAAACTAAGAAAATAGTTATGGTATAATAACTTAGCAAGAAAAAAATCGAAATTATTTTTTTATGAAGCAAAGTAATAAAGCATATATTTATGTTTCTCTAGCTATTTTATTTTGGGGAACTTCTGCTTCAGCATTTAAAATAGGCTTACTTCATAGCGATTATTTTCAACTACTATTATATTCAAGTATTACAGCTTTAGTAATTTTGTTTCTTATAATTGTAATTCAGAAAAAAGTAAAATTTATATTTACAATTAAAGTTTATGATATAAAGAAATCTATTATACTTGGATTTTTAAGCCCTTTTTTATATTATACTATCCTTTTTAAGGCATATTCTTTATTGCAGGCGCAAATTGCTCAGACATTAAATTATATTTGGCCTATAACATTAGTTTTATTATCTATTCCAATATTAAAACAAAAACTTGCATTTAAAAGCATTATAGCATTGATAATTAGTTTTATTGGTGTGATTTTTATTTCGTCAAAAGGGAAATTGTTTGATTATAGTATTACCGAACCTCTTGGGATATTTCTAGCACTTGGGAGTTCTATATTGTGGGCTTTATATTGGTTGTATAACATGAAAGATAATATAAATCAAATTATTAGGCTGTTTTATAATTTTCTTTTTGCTGTAATTTTTATTTTTGTAACAACAGTAATATATTCATCGTTAAGTATAAGTATTTATGGTTTAATTTCTGCTGTTTATATTGGAATGTTCGAAATGGCATTTACTTATGTGCTGTGGCTTAAAGCTTTGCAGCTTTCTCGAACAACAACTAAAATCATTAATTTAATATTTTTAACTCCTTTTGTATCTCTTATATTTATTCATTTTATATTACACGAAAATATTTATTATACAACAATTGTGGGTTTAGTATTAATAATTGTTGGAATAATAATAGAACAAACAAAAAAATCATTAAAGTAAAGTTTTTACTTGTTTTCTGTTGCCTAGCTATAAAAATAAAGATAATAAGATATTGTAATATTTTTATTGCTTAAATTTTACTATATATTATTTATCTAACAACAATTATATCTATAAAGATTATTATCTTAGCATATAATATAAAATAGAAGACTATAAAAAGTTAGATTAATGAATATAATAGAACAAAATTTAAAAGAAGCTAAGGAAATATTAGAATTGTTTATTTCAGATAAAAAAAATATTGATGCTATTGAAAAAGCCGGTAAGACAATGGTTTCTTCAGTAAATAATTCAAACAAAATAATATCGTGTGGTAATGGTGGATCTATGAGTGATGCTATGCATTTTGCCGAAGAGCTCACAGGAAGATTCCGTGAAAACCGCAGAGCTATTGCTGCATTATCAATTTCTGACCCTACACATATTTCATGTACTGCAAATGATTTTGGATACGATTATGTTTTTTCTCGTTTTATAGAAGCAAATGGTAAAAAAGGAGATTGTTTACTTGCTATTAGTACTAGTGGGAATTCTAAAAATGTTTTAGAAGCAGTTAAAGCTGCAAAGGAAAAAGGGATTACTGTTATTGCTCTTACCGGGAAAAATGGAGGAGAACTTTCTAATATTTGCGATATAGAAATACGAGCCCCTTTTTCGAAATATGCAGATAGAGTTCAAGAGATTCATATTAAAGTTATTCATTCTTTAATTCATTATATTGAGATAAATCTTACTGATTAAACTTTTTAAACTTTTTTAGATGCTTGTAAAGACTTATGGGAGTGCAGTTCAAGGCATTAATGCTACAACTATTACTATAGAAGTAAATGTTTCGCAAGGTATAAATTTTCATCTTGTTGGTTTACCCGATAATGCAGTTAAAGAAAGTCAGCAACGTATTGATTCGGCTCTTAGAACAAATGGTTATAAAATCCCCGGTAAAAAAATAGTAATTAACATGGCTCCGGCAGATATTCGCAAAGAAGGAGCAGCTTATGATTTACCTTTAGCTATTGGAATATTAGCAGCATCAGAGCAAATAAAATCTGATGATTTGTCTAAATACATGATAATGGGAGAGCTCTCGCTTGATGGAGGAGTTCGTAAGATTAAGGGAATTTTGCCGATTGCAGTACAGGCACGTAAAGAAGGATATAAAGGATTTATTTTGCCAAAAGAAAATGCAAATGAAGCAGCTGTTGTAAATAATTTAGATATTTACGGTGTTGAAAATATAAAAGAAGTAATTGATTTTTTTAATAACGATAAGATAATTGAAAAAACAATTATTAATACTCGTGAAATATTTTTTACTAATATTAATAATTATTCTGTTGATTTTGCCGATGTTCGTGGTCAAGAAAATGTAAAACGTGCATTGGAAATTGCCGTTTCAGGAAGCCATAATATAGTTATGATTGGTCCTCCGGGAGCTGGAAAAACAATGCTTGCCAAACGATTACCTACTATTATTCCTCCATTAACTTTACAAGAAGCTTTAGAAACAACAAAAATTCATTCTGTTGTAGGGAAATTAGAAAAAGATACATCATTAATGACTCGTCGTCCATTTCGTTCACCTCATCATACAATATCTGATGTGGCATTAGTTGGCGGTGGAAGTTATCCTCAACCTGGAGAAATATCGTTAGCTCATAATGGAGTGCTTTTTCTCGATGAATTGCCGGAATTTCAGCGTTCTGTTCTTGAAGTAATGCGTCAACCTCTTGAAGATAGATTTATAACAATTAGTAGGGCTAAGTTTACAGTTGAGTATCCGGCAAGTTTTATGCTTGTTTCATCAATGAATCCATGCCCTTGTGGATATTACAATCATCCAAATGTTGATTGCGTTTGTTCTCCTGGAGCAATACAAAAATATCTTAATAAAATTTCAGGACCCTTATTAGATAGAATTGATATACATATTGAAGTAATTCCTGTATCGTATGATAAACTATCGGAAATTAGACCTGCAGAAAGCAGCAAGAATATTAGAGAAAGAGTTATAAAAGCAAGAGAAATACAGATTAATAGATTTGCTGAACATAATGGAGTTCATAGTAATGCTCAAATGCCTTCAAAATTAATAAGAAAATATTGTGAGATAGATTCTCCCGGTAAATTGTTGTTAAAAAAAGCAATGGAAAAACTTGGTTTGTCGGCTCGTGCTTACGATAGAATATTAAAAGTAGCAAGAACAATTGCAGATCTTGAAGGAAAAGAAAATATCCAATCGTATCATCTTGCAGAAGCAATACAGTATAGGAGTTTGGATAGAAAAAATTGGGGTGGATAGCAAAAATAGAGATTTTAACCGTAACAAAAAAAGAAAAGTTTCATTAATTAATATTTTTATCTTTTATCGTTTGGTACATAAAATTTAAACATTATTTTTACTGGCACAATAGAATATATGTAAATAGTTACATGTATGCTAAGTGTAAGAGTGTCAGTTTGTATAGAAAATTATGGGAAATTAATTATTAATAAAAACAATTAAACTATGAATGGTATTTTTTGGTTTATTCCTTTTGCATCAATTATTGCATTGATTTTTGCACTTTATTTCTTCAAAGATATGATGAAGAATTCTGAAGGAACAAGTAGGATGAAAGAAATTGCACAATATGTAAGAGAAGGAGCAATGGCTTATTTAACTCGTCAGTATAGAGTTGTCAGTATTGTGTTTTTTGTGTTATTTATTATATTAACAATACTTGCATATTGTGGAGTACAAAATCCAGTTGTCCCGGTGGCTTTTTTAACCGGCGGATTTTTCTCGGGATTGTGTGGATATTTAGGTATGCGTACAGCAACATATGCTTCAGCAAGAACTACTCATGGAGCATCTAAGTCTTTAAATAGAGGTTTGCAGATTGCTTTTCGAAGTGGTGCCGTAATGGGTTTAGTTGTTGTTGGTTTTGGACTACTTGATATTAGTTTATGGTGGTTAATTCTTAACAAATTAGTTTATTCTGCTGCTCATATGCAAGAAGGATGGCATTTCTTAGGATTAACATTTGTTCATCCCGGAACAACAGAACATGCTAAACTAATAGAAATTACCGCAACAATGTTAACTTTCGGAATGGGAGCTTCTACTCAAGCATTATTTGCGCGTGTTGGTGGTGGAATATATACCAAAGCTGCTGATGTTGGAGCCGATTTGGTAGGCAAAGTTGAAGCCGGTATTCCTGAAGATGATCCTCGTAATCCTGCTACTATTGCCGATAATGTTGGCGATAATGTTGGTGATGTTGCAGGTATGGGAGCCGATTTGTACGAATCGTACACCGGATCAATTCTGGCAACTGCAGCCCTTGGTGCTGCTCTTCCTGTAATTGCAGGTGTTGAACAAGTTCAAGCTATAATTGCTCCTATGCTTGTTGCTGCAATAGGAATTATACTTTCAATTATTGGTATTTTCATGGTAAGAACAAAAGAATCTGCTACTCAGAAAAACCTATTAAATGCATTGCTTTTGGGTACAGGAGGAAGTTCTTTTTTGATACTTATTGCCGTAGCAATATTAGCATATTTTAATTGGATAAGTTGGGGGATTTTTGGATCTGTAGCTGTTGGTTTGCTTGCAGGAGTTATTATTGGTCAGGCAACCGAGTATTTTACTTCAGACGAATATAAACCTACTAGAGGAATTGCAAAACAAGCACAACAAGGACCGGCAACTACTATTATTGAGGGTATTGCTGTTGGAATGTATTCTACTTGGATACCTGTTGTAACAATAGTTCTCGCTATTATTGGCTCGTATGGTTTTGCCGGGGGGTTTAATAATTTTGCTTTAGGAGTTTATGGTATTGGATTTGCTGCTGTTGGAATGTTGTCGACTTTAGGTATTACATTAGCTACTGATGCTTTTGGACCTATTGCCGATAATGCCGGAGGAAATGCCGAAATGGCCGGATT
This sequence comes from uncultured Bacteroidales bacterium, assembly GCA_964504155.1. Taxonomy (GTDB): domain Bacteria; phylum Bacteroidota; class Bacteroidia; order Bacteroidales; family UBA12077; genus CAZDCZ01. The sequence continues at coordinate 5,741 of CAZDCZ010000043.1, forward strand.
AGATGCAGAAGTTAGAGAACGTACCGATGCATTAGATATGTTAGGTAATACTACTGCCGCTACCGGTAAAGGATTTGCTATTGGCTCGGCTGCTCTTACTGCAATGGCTTTACTTGCTGCTTATATGGAAGAGATTCGATTATGGCTGGGAAAAATGGCGGGCGATGGTTTCGAGAAAATAGGAGATGTGTTGTTTTATAACAATAATTTGCCTGTTGTTGAAGCTGGAGAAAAAGCTATTAAATTATCAGAAGCTTCGATAAGAGATTTTACTAGTGCTTATGATTTAACATTATTCAATCCTATATTATTAGGAGGATTGTTCTTAGGAGCTATGATGGCATTTGTTTTTAGTGGAATGACAATGAAAGCTGTAGGACGTGCTGCAGGTTCTATGGTTGAAGAAGTACGCCGCCAATTTAGAGAAATCCCAGGTATTATGGAAGGAAAAACAACTCCTGAATATGCAAAATGTGTTGATATTTCTACTAAAGGAGCACAAAAAGAAATGTTATTACCTTCAATATTTGCTATTGCCGTACCAATAATTGTTGGTATTGTTCTTGGTGTTGCAGGAGTAGTTGGTTTGTTAATGGGCGGATTAGTTACAGGATTTGCTTTAGCTATTACGTTAAACAACTCGGGTGGAGCTTGGGATAATGCTAAAAAGTATATTGAAAAAGGAAACTTCGGAGGAAAAGGTAGCGATACTCATAAGGCTGGAATAGTTGGTGATACTGTTGGAGATCCATTTAAAGATACTTCAGGTCCATCACTTAATATTCTTATAAAACTAATGACTATGGTTTCTGTTGTAATGGCAGGTTTAACTGTTGCATTTAGTATATTTTAAATAAAAATTTGATATTAAATAAGAAAGTCCGGTTTTGCCGGACTTTTTTTTATGTATTAATATAAATAGTTTGTTTATTTTTCGCTAAAAATAATAGCTTCATAAGTAAAGAGTTCGGCATCTTTCCATCCATTCCATCCAATCTCAGCTTTGTCTTGTGCACAATGACCTAAGAATTCTTCTTTTGTCCATTCTGTTTGATTAGCAACTTGAGGAAGAAAAGTGCCTGAAGAATGCCATTTTTTAATATAAATGCCGTGCTTTTTTAATATAAATTCATCAATAGAATTTATTTTTTTTAGAGGCGTGAGTACCGATATCTCAATTTTAATTTTGTCTAATTCTTCTGTTGTAACAGCCGGAAATCTTGGGTCTTGACTCGAAGCTGAAATTGCCATTTTTTGTACAATAATGAATAAAGGATCGGTATCGTTAAATCGACCTATACATCCTCGTAACATATTGTTTTTATGCAGAGTAACAAAAACGCCACATTTGGTTTTCAATATATCCGATAATGAAGATTCGTTTATTGATATCTTTTTACCATACCGAATATATTCTTCAATAGTTTGGCGTGCAATCTGTAAAAGTTTATCTTTATCTTTAAAATTTAATTTAAAAGGATTCTCAGTATCCATAATTAATTTATTTTATTAAGCTAATTTAGTAAATATTGAAATTGAAATCAATATGTGTTTTGTAAATTATTTGAAGTAATATTTTTTATTTGTATAAAGCATTTGTAAATTAATGATAATTATATTTATAATATTTGGGATAATATCTCTAATGTATGTTTTGCTTATTTTCTGTTTCTATATTGGATGGAGAAAAATTCCATTTTATAGGATAAATAGTTATTCGCGTACTGTAAATATTAGTGTGATAATTTCCGTTCGTAATGAGCAAGAAGTAATAACTAATTTATTAGACGATTTAGTGTTGCAAAATTATTCAAAAGATAGATTGCAAATAATTATTGTAAACGATCATTCAGAAGATAATACAGAGAACATTGTAGAAGAATATATTCGAGAAGTTAAAAATATAAGATTAATAAACCTTCAGAATAATAAGTTTGGAAAGAAAAATGCAATTATTGAAGGTGTTAATCTTGCAAAAGGTGAGTTAATAATTACAACAGATGCAGATTGCAGAGTAAGTTGTAATTGGGTAGCTGCAATTGCAGAATTTTATAAAACAGAAAAGCCTAAAATGATAATTTCTCCTGTTGTAATGAACGAGAACAAATCGTTTTTTCAAAAAGCGCAATCTCTTGAATTTATGAGCTTAATTGGTGCGGGCGCAGGAGCAACAGGTGTAAAACATCCATTTATTTGTAATGGTGCAAATTTAGCTTTCGAAAAGAATGTATTTGTTGATAATATGCTCGAAAATAAACATGTTTCCGGCGATGATGTTTTTCTTTTACATAATTTGAAAAAAGAGAATAGAAATAAAATAATGTTTCTAAAGAACTCTGACGCTATAGTAAGTACTACTTGTTTAAATACTTTAAATGAATTTTTTAATCAAAGAGTTAGATGGACTTCAAAAAGCAAACTGTATTTTGATGTTGATAGTATTGTTGTATCATTAATTGTGTTTCTTGTAAATAGTGTTTTGTTGCTAAATATTATTTTATCTTTTATATACATAGAATTCTTATATAGTTTTTTAATTATTTTTTTAATTAAAACAGTAATTGATATTCTTATATTTATTCCTGTAACAAAATTCTTCAAGAAACAGAAGCTTTTATTGTTTATAATTCCTGTTCAATTTATATATATATTTTATGTTACTTTTATTGCTATAATTAGTAGTTTTATAAAATACACATGGAAAGACAGACAATACTAATACAATGTAAATTGTGCAATATGATTTTATGATATTTCGAAAGAAACATAAAAAAGATTATAGAAATATGGGGTCGCTAGATTATTTAGCGTGGCAGAGATTTTTAAAAAACAAATTATCTGTTGTTGGATTAATATTTATATCTATAAGTATTGTAATTTCAATTCTCGGATATTTAATAGTTCCCGATAAAACACCTTTTGCTAATCAGCAATTTCTTGAACTTACAACACAATCGCCCGGATTTTCTGTAAAAATGCTAAAAGTACGGAAAAATGAAAAACACACAAGAACAAGTGTTTTTAGCAAAATGTTAAACGGAAAAAGAAATGACTATTGGTTTGTTCCTATTAATAAATATTATTATAATAATAACAAGTTAGTTGTTGAAGAATATAATCCAGATAAAGAGATATTTTTAAAAAACTATGATCCAATAAATGTTGTTTTTGCTATTAATCAAGATTCTGTAATTAGATGTAAAAATAATTATTTTAGTTTTTTCGATATTTATGGGAATAAACAAACTGTTAACTATAATGATTTAAAAGAAACTATCAAGGAAGATAATATTGTTACAAAATATTTTTTATTAGGAACAGATAGGTTTGGCAGAGATTTATTAAGTAGAGTATTTATTGGAACAAGAATTTCTTTATCTGTTGGATTTATATCGGTTCTTATATCCTTAATTATTGGAATAACTTTAGGTGCATTAGCTGGTTATTATAAAGGCTGGGTTGATGATATAATAATGTGGTTGATAAATGTAATCTGGTCGATTCCTACATTGCTAATGGTAATTGCAATTACTCTTGTTATTGGTAAAGGATTTTGGCAAATATTTATTGCCGTAGGTTTAACTATGTGGGTTGAAGTTGCGCGAGTTGTTAGAGGACAAGTGTTAAGTATTAGAGAACAAGAATATGTTAAAGCCGCCAGAGTATTAGCTTTTAGTAATTATAGAATAATATTTAAACATATATTACCTAACTCACTTAGTCCGGTTATAATAATTTCGGCAGCAAATTTTGCCACAGCAATATTACTCGAAGCAGGATTAAGCTTTCTTGGAGTGGGAGTACAACCTCCTGTTCCATCATGGGGAAGTTTAATTAAAGATCATTACGGATATATTATTGTAGATAAAGCATATTTAGCTATAATCCCCGGATTTGCAATAATGTTAATGGTTTTGTCGTTTACTATGATTGGTAATGGCTTAAGAGATGCTTTGGATACAAAAAGTGCATAAATCCACATAAGAAAATTTATAATATTTAATCAATAAAATTTATTCGTTAATACGAATACTTAAATATAAAATTTGATTATCACTTATTTTTGTATGCTTATCAAAAGTAAATGACTTTTTTATTGTGATAAGGTATAATTACTTAGATTAGCTTAATGAAAATATAAAACATTTTAGCCAATAGGCTTATGTTGATTTATCAATTTTATATGTGATGAAAGAGCAGTTGAGAAAAGTTGTAGAGTTGTTGAAGAAACAAGTAAAAACAAATTTGGAAATTATCCATACGAATGAAGAATTTGTTCGAACACTATTAAACGAACCTGTCTCGGATAGTCGTTCTGGGCTGTTAGAAACAAAATTTAAATTAAATAAATCTTTATTACATGAAAATAATGAATCGATAAAATTACAATTTAGAATAATTAAATTTCTAGAAAAGTATGGAGAAAGAGTAGATGATAAAGATAATATTGATGAAAAATTACAACAGATTAAGGAGTTGGGAAAGTTAAATATAAACGAAGACCTTGTAGAGTTAAACTATTCAAAAGACGATTATTTTCATATGACAATTAATGAAGAGCTATTATTTGATAGCGTACATCCATATTTTTACGATAATGAATTTAGAAAGAAATTATTAAAGCATTATATCGATTGTGAAGATTATGAGATGTGCGATTATATAATTAACTTAAAAGTTTAATGTAATTAGGGAAAAAGTTAGGGGAATTTAATAAGCAGGATAATATCCTGCTTATTTTATAAATTTCGTTTTTTCATAATAAATATCGAAATAGTAATAAAAAACAATATATATGCAATAGCAATAACAGTTGTAGATTGTAACGATAATTGTTCCGGCACAATATTTATCCCTTGTATGTTAATAAAATTATCCCCTGATGGAGAGTGAAAATTTGCTGATTGTTGTAAATTAAAGATCTCGGGTTTAGGTGTTAAATTAGAAATTATTTTAATAGGGAAATACTGTCTAATATTTTCAGAAAAAAACGAACGGATAATTGGCTCTGTTGGGAAAGAATATAAAAGAAATAAAATAATAGAAAGAGCATTGTTTTTAAACAATAAAGCAAAAAGCATTCCTAATGACATATAAGCAATAGCTTGGATAAAATAAACTATTAAAATATTAGAGTTTTGAAATATTAGTCCGAAATAAACATCTTTTGTATTAATAAATCCGAATATTAATGAAGATATTGTTACTAAAACTAAAGAGTATATTGCAATTGAGAATATTACAATTAATTTACCCAAAATAAGGTCTGTTCTTTCTAATCCATCAATTACATTTTGTTTAAAAGTTCTATAAGTAAATTCATTTCCTACAAGTAGAATAATAATAATGGCAAGAAAAATATTAAACCAACTTGCAATCCATGGAATAAACTTGAATACATTAGGGAATTTATACAAATCGTGTATTGAAAATCCCGGAGCACTAAATTGTATGCGATTTATAACTAAAGTTACAATTAAAAATAGTATAAAGTGAATAACAATCAAGCTAATAAATGATGGATATGATAAGGTTTTAATTTTTTCGATAACAAATAATTTCTTCATTGTATTGTATTTTATTTGAAATTATAATTTGTGATTATGAATATTGAATATGTGAATAAGAATATTATTTTACCAATTCTAAAAATTGTTTCTCAAGGCTTACTTGTTTTGTGAGAATTGTATTTAAAATAACGCCATTGTTAAATGCATATTCGTTAAAATCAGAAGCTTTATAGTTATTATTTAAGGTAATAATTATCTCGGGTTTGGTTTCTACAATATTTGATACCATATCTGATTTTTTAATTAATTTCAATAATGTTTCATTGTTTTCAGAATTTAAGTATAAAAGGTCATTTGAATTAAGCAATTCTTTAACTTTCCCATTAGCAATTAACTTCCCTGATTTTAATATTCCAACATGAGAACATACTTTTTCAACTTCGTCGAGAATATGGCTAGCTAAGATTATTGTTTTCCCTTTTGCAGCTTCAGCTTTAATAATATTTCGAACGTCAGTAATTCCTTCCGGATCGAGTCCATTTGTAGGTTCGTCAAGGACTAATACCTCAGGATTGCCTATTAATGTAGAAGCTAACGCTAGTCGTTGCTTCATTCCTAACGAAAGATTGCTGAATTTACTATGTTTTCTGGTTAATAAATTTGTTACTCCTAAAGAATAAATAATATCTTTTTCTGGAGCATTTTTTATAGTGGCTACTATCTTTAAATTTTCGTATAATGTTAAATAGGGATAAAAATTAGGGGTTTCTAGTAAAGATCCAATCTTATGTCTCGATGATTTGTTATTATCGAACCATTTGTAGTTGCCTCCATTTGCTTTTAAAACATCTAAAATCACTCCTAAAGTAGTAGTTTTCCCGCTTCCGTTTGGACCTAACAGACCATAAACTTCGTTTTTTTTAACTGTTAACGAAATATTATTAATGGCTTTAATGTTATTGTAATTTTTGCAAAGGTTATTTATCTGAAGTATGTGTTTCATGCAATTTTGTAGATTTTAAGTTTTTGCTTGTATTTATTGAGATATAACAAATAAAATATAAAAGAAAGATTTAAGAATGTTTATTGATATAATAATTAGTTTCCAAGTTCTGAGAAAAATTTTATTCTTATCAAACGTATTTCTTCTTCAGAATATTGATCTTCGCCTAATTCTTTAAGAGCTTCTTCTAGTGATTCTGTTTCTGCATCTTCTCTAAAATATTCGAAGATATCTTCTTGTTTATCTTCATCTATGACATCATTAATATAATAATCAATATTTAACCTTGTCCCAGATTGTACAATAGATTCAATTTCGTGAAGAAGTTCTGGCATTTCAAGACCTTTAGCACTTGCAATATCCGGAAGAGGCATTTGTCTATCAATACTTTTTATAATATATACCTTGGCTCCCGATTTATTTATAATTGATTTAACAATCATATCCTGAGGACGTATTATTTCTTTCTCTTCAACATATTTACTAATAATATCAATGAATTTTTTGCCATATCGTTTTGCTTTTCCCATTCCAACTCCTGCAATTTGCTGCATTTCGTCAATAGTAATAGGATATTGAATGGCCATATCTTCTAATGAAGGATCTTGGAAAATAACAAATGGAGGCAAATTGTTGCTTTTAGCAACTTTCTTACGCACATCTTTTAATATGCTTAACAACTCGTTGTCAATTGTGCTTGTTCCTCCGATTGTGCCAGAATACTCATCATCTAAATCTTCATAATCATGATCTTTACTAAGCATATAAGAATAAGGATTTTTTAAATATTCTTTTCCTTTATTGCTTAAACTTAGTAAACCATAATTTTCAATATCTTTATCAAGTAAACCTTCAATTAGTGCTTGCCTAAAAACAGCATTCCAAAATTTGGAATCATATTCGCTTCCAGAAGCAAAAACATCTAATTTGTGATGTTTGTACGATTTTATGGAGGTGTCGTTATTCCCGGCTAGTACATTTGCTACATGGTCTGACTTAAATTTTTCTTTAACAGCAAGAACAGCATTTAATGCTTGAACAAGAAGTTCTTTCCCTTCAAATTGCTCTTTTGGATGAACACAATTGTCGCAAGAACCACAATTATCTTGTTCATATCTTTCGCCAAAGTAATGGAGTAAAAGTTTTCTTCGACAAACCGACGATTCTGCATATGCAACCGTTTCTAGTAGTAATTGTTTTCCTATTTCCTGTTCGGCAATAGGCTTGCCCTGCATAAATTTCTCGAGTTTTTGAATGTCTTTATAACTGTAAAAAACAAGGCATTTACCTTCTCCTCCATCGCGTCCTGCACGTCCGGTTTCTTGATAATACCCTTCAAGACTTTTAGGTATATCGTAATGTATTACAAAACGAACATCAGGTTTGTCAATTCCCATCCCAAAAGCAATTGTAGCAACAATAACATCTATATCTTCCATCAAGAATTTATCCTGAGTTCCATTTCGAGTATTGGCATCCATGCCTGCATGATAAGGTAAGGCCTTAATTCCATTTACTTGTAAGGTTTCTGCTAATTGTTCAACTTTTTTTCTACTCAAACAATATATAATACCTGATTTTCCAGAGTTATTTTTAATAAATTTAATTATTTCTTTCGAAGCATTTAATTTTGGTTTTACCTCGTAATATAGGTTAGATCTGTTAAAGGAAGATTTAAAGACATTTGCATCTATCATTCCTAAATTTTTCTGAATGTCGCTTTGTACTTTTGGAGTAGCTGTTGCTGTTAAGGCTATTATTGGAGCATTACCTATTTTGTTAATTATTGGCCTAATATTTCTATATTCGGGACGAAAATCGTGTCCCCATTCAGAAATGCAGTGAGCTTCGTCAATAGCATAAAAAGATATTTTAATTTGTTTAAGAAAAGCTATATTTTCTTCTTTTGTGAGAGATTCGGGAGCTACATAAAGAAGTTTTGTAGTGCCTTCGAGAACATCTTTCTTAACGATTGCTAATTGCGTTTTATTTAACGATGAATTTAGAAAATGAGCTATTCCATCAACTGAACTAAATCCTCGCATAGCATCAACCTGATTCTTCATTAAGGCAATTAAAGGAGAAATTATTATTGCTGTCCCATCCATAATTAATGAAGGTAATTGATAGCATAAGGATTTTCCTCCTCCGGTTGGCATTAATACAAACGAATTATTACCCGATAGTAAATTTCTTATTATTATTTCTTGATTTCCTTTAAAATTATTAAATCCAAAATATTTTTTCAAATTATCTTTTAAAGAAATGTCTGCTCCAACGCTCATATTTTTATAATATATTATTTATTTTATGCTTATTATTACTATTGCAAATTAAGTAATATAATTTACAATTTTACTTGGGAACAAATAAATATTTAGTAAAATATAAATATATTTGTACCTAAATTTACAACTTTTTTTGTAAAGTGTAGAAAAACAGGAAAACAAATTTCTGCATTTTTGATAAAACAAACAAGAAATAATTAATAAATTCATGGATATTAAAAATGTAGCTAGGCAAACTATTGAGATAGAAGCAGAATCAATTAAAAATTTATTAAATTATATTGATGATGATTTTTCAGAGATAGTAAAAAAAATATATCAAAGTAAAGGAAGAGTAGTTGTTACAGGAATAGGTAAAAGTGCAAATATTGCCAGTAAAATTGTTGCAACTTTTAATTCTACCGGGACTCCTTCAATTTTTATGCACGCTGCAGATGCTATACATGGAGATTTAGGAATTATTCAGGAAAACGATGTTGTTATTTGTATATCGAAAAGTGGGAATACGCCCGAAATAAAAGTGTTAGTTCCGCTTATAAAATCGAGAGGAAATATATTGGTTGGTATGGTGTCTAATATCGATTCGTTTTTAGCAGAGCAATCCGATTATGTTTTAAAATCAATTGTTGAAAAAGAAGCTTGTCCTAATAATCTTGCTCCAACATCGAGTACAACTGCACAGTTGGTTGTTGGTGATGCATTAGCTGTTTGTTTACTTGAATATCGAGGATTTTCAAAAGACGATTTTGCTAAAGTGCATCCTGGAGGCGCTTTAGGAAAAAAATTGTATATGCGTGTCGAAGATATTTATAAGATTAACGAATCTCCTTTGGTATATTCTAGCGATAGTGTTAAAGATGTTATTGTTGAAATTAGTTCGAAACGATTGGGAGCAACAGCTGTTCTCGATGAAAATAATAAATGGATAGGAATAGTTACAGATGGTGATATTAGAAGAATGCTACAGGATAATGACAATATCGAGAAGCTAACAGCGAAAGATATAATGTCGATTAATCCAAAGATAATAGATGAAGACGAATTAGCTATTAATGCTTTTAACCTTATGGAAGAAAATAGTATTACTCAGTTGATGGTTGTTAATTATAATAACGAATATAAGGGAATTATTCATTTACATGATATTCTTAAAGAAGGAATTATATAATTTTTTAAATATTTATTTTGTTAATTTAATGTCTTTATGTAAAATTATTTAATAAATACAATTGTATAATTTAAATTTAAAAACGATAAATTTGTAATAAAATTCAACTAAATAATATGAGTACAGAAAAAGTAAGATTGCATACAGATAAATTAGTTAAGAAATATCGTTCTCGTACAGTTGTTAAAGGAGTTACTATAGAAGTGGAACAAGGAGAAATTGTTGGGTTATTAGGACCGAATGGAGCAGGTAAGACAACAAGTTTTTATATGATGGTTGGACTTATAACTCCTTATTCAGGAAGAATATATTTAAATGATACAGATATTACTAAGTTGCCTGTTTATAAACGAGCACAAATGGGTATTGGATATTTAGCTCAGGAAGCTTCGGTATTCAGAAAATTAAGTGTTGAAGATAATATCAAAGCTGTTTTAGAGATGTCGAAATTCTCTAAAGAAGAACAAAGAGACCGTTTAGAGAATTTAATTAGTGAGTTTGGTTTGCAGAAGATACGAAAAAATTTAGGAATTCAGCTTTCGGGAGGCGAACGACGAAGAACAGAAATTGCCAGAGCTTTGGCTATTAAACCAAAATTTATTTTGCTTGACGAACCTTTTGCAGGAGTCGATCCAATTGCTGTTGAAGATATTCAGGAAATTGTATCGACATTGAAAAATAAAAATATTGGAATACTTATTACCGACCATAATGTTCAAGAAACTCTTTCGATTACAGATAGAGCATATTTGTTGTACGAAGGGTCGATATTAAAAGCCGGAAAAGCAGAAGATCTTGCAAACGATGAACAAGTGCGGCGTGTATATCTTGGAAAGAATTTCGAATTGCGAAAAAAATCCTAATGCATAAGATATACTTAAATCGTATAATGAAATATTATTCGAGTTTATAGACCATAATCATGTTATTCATTTTAAATCTATGATGTGTTTTTGACTTTCTGTGTGTCAAATCTTTCATCGAACTCAGGTTATTACAATTGTCGTAACAAACCGATTCCGGAGTTTTAAATATTGCTTTACTAGACCAATGTAATGATAATTTTGCATTTTTAAAGATAAAATTATTATTCTGGCATGTAGAAATTTTTGTTGATAGGAGTATTAATAATAAAATAGTAAGTATTTTATTTAAAGTTTTCATAGTTAGTTTTATTTGATGTTTGCTAAAATTTTTAAACTGATGTATTGTATGGTGCTGTAATAGAACAAGTTGTAATCAGAAAGTTAGAAAAGCAAAATTTTTTCAAATAAAATTATATAGTATAAAAAAAAGTTAATATATTTGCAGCGAATTTTTGCGGATGTGGCGAAATTGGTAGACGCGCTAGACTTAGGATCTAGTGCCTTAGGGCGTGCGGGTTCGAGTCCCTTCATCCGCACTAAAATAAACCGCTTAGTTTTCGGCTATATCGAAAACATAGCGGTTTTTATAATTTAATTATTTCACTTAAAAAGTGTAAAAAAATGAATATTACAAGAGAAAATATCGACGAGTTAAATGCTATCCTTAAAGTTAAAATCGAAAAAAACGATTACGAAGAGAAGGTAGATGAAGTGTTGAAAGATTATAAGAAGAAAGCTAAGATTGATGGATTTCGTCCGGGAAAAGTACCTTTCGGCCTTATTAAAAAACAATATGGGAAAGCAGTGTTAGTTGATGAAGTAAATAAACTAATATCAGAATCGCTTACAAATTATATAAGAGACGAGAAATTAAATATTCTTGGAGAACCTTTACCAAATAAAGATCAAAAATTAGTAGATTTCGATAAAGATAGCGATTTCGAGATGCTTTTTGATATTGCAGTTGGACCGGAATTAGAAGTGAAATTATCGAAACGCGATAAATTACCTTTATATAATATTGCTGTTGATGACGAATTATTAAATAGCCAGATTGATAGTTATACACAAAAATTTGGTTCGTTCAAATCAGTTGAAGAGATTTCTAATAATGAAATGATAAAAGGAGATATTTCTCAAAAAGGTGAAGGCGAAGAATTGATTAGTGTTGAAAATACAGCTATTTCTCTTGAAGTGATGAAAGATGAAGATATTAAAAAATCTTTTATTGGTAAGAAAGTAGGAGATAAAGTAATATTTAATATTAGAAAAGCTTATCCTAACGATACAGAATTATCATCATTATTACGAATAGAGAAAGAAAAAGCTAAAGAGATTGATAGCGATTTTGAAGTTGATATCAAAGAGATTTCGAAATTCGAGAAATCAGAAATTAATCAAGATCTTTTTGATAAAGCATTTGGTAAAGATACTATTAAATCGAAAGAAGAATTTGAAGCAAAAATAAAAGCTCAAATAAAAGAAAGTATCGATAAAGAAGCTGAATATAAATTGTTGCTCGATGCAAAATCAAAATTAGTTAAGAAATATAATCCTGAATTACCTTCAGAATTTCTTAAAAGATGGTTGAAAGAAACTAATGATGGGAAACTTACTGAAGAACAAATAGAGAAGGAATTTGAAGCTTTCGAAGAAGACCTTAAATGGCAATTAATTAAGGATAAGATAATTAAAGAAAACGAAATAAAGGTTGAAGAAAGTGAAGTTCTAGATGCTGCAAAAGAATTTGCTAAGATGCAATTTCTACAATACGGAATGGCAGATCTCCCTGAAGAACATATAGAAAATTATGCCAAAGAAATCTTAAAAAATAGAGACGAAAGCAGAAAGTTATACGAAAGAAAATTAGAAGATAAAGTACTCGCTTTTATTAAAGAAACAGTAAAAATAGAAGACAAAGAAGTTACAACTGAAGAGTTCAAAAAGATTTTGGAAAAGGAACAGAATAAACAGAATAAATAATTTTTAGTAACTTAGTTTCAAAAATTAAAAACAAAAAAACCTGAAATATGTATCCAAAAGACGAATTTAAAAAATATGCTACTAAGCATATGGGAATAAGCAGCTTATCGCTAGAAAAATATAGTTCTGTATATAATAATTTTATTTCGCCAACAATTATTGAAGAGCGAAAAATGAATGTTGCACAGATGGATGTCTTCTCTCGATTAATGATGGATCGTATAATCTTCTTAGGTTTGCCTGTTGATGATTATGTTGCCAATATTATTCAAGCTCAATTATTGTTTTTAGAATCTTCTGATCCTTCAAAAGATATTCAGATTTATTTAAATACTCCGGGTGGTAGCGTGTCTGCCGGTCTTGGTATTTACGATACTATGCAATATATTAATCCTGATATTGCAACAATATGTACCGGAATGGCAGCATCTATGGGAGCTATATTGTTAACTGCAGGAACTACCGGAAAACGTTCAGCTTTAGTTCATTCTAGAGTAATGATACATCAACCAATGGGTGGGGCTCAAGGACAAGCTTCCGATATTGAAATTACTGCTAGAGAAATAATGAAACTTAAGAAAGAGTTATACAATATTTTAGCAAAGCATAGTGGTAATACTTATAAGAAAATTGAAAAAGATTCTGATAGAGACCATTGGATGACAGCAGAAGAAGCTAAGCAGTATGGGATGATTGATGAAATTTTAGAAAGAGATAAAAAATAAAAATCGACTAAAAGATACTTTAAAACCGTATTTCATAAATACGGTTTTTTTTATTTAAGATATACTGTAAATTTGTAAAAAAATAAATTAGAATAAATAATAATTTATATTATGGATAAATGTTCGTTTTGTGGGAGAGAGAAAAAAGATACTAATTTACTTATTGCCGGAGTATCCGGACATATTTGTGATAAATGTATTGAACAAGCATATTCTATTATTAAGGATGAGTTAAAAAGAACAGACGATTTTGATGTTGACTCTTTAAAATTACTCAAACCAAAAGAAATAATGGAGTTTCTTAATCAATATGTTATCGGACAGGATGAAGCAAAAAAATACTTAGCGGTAGCAGTTTATAATCACTATAAAAGATTAAAACAAGAAAATACTAATGATGATGTTGAGATTGAAAAATCGAATATTGTATTAGTAGGAGAAACCGGTACAGGAAAAACATTGCTTGCAAGAACAATAGCAAAAATGTTGCACGTGCCATTCACTATTGTCGATGCAACAGTACTTACCGAAGCCGGATATGTTGGAGAAGATATTGAAAGTATTTTAACTCGTTTGCTTCAAGTGGCCGATTATAATGTAGAGACTGCCGAAAAAGGAATTGTTTTTATCGACGAGATAGATAAAATTGCACGCAAAGGCGATAATCCATCGATTACACGCGATGTCTCAGGTGAAGGAGTGCAACAAGGTTTACTAAAACTTCTCGAAGGCTCAATAATTAATGTGCCGCCACAAGGGGGAAGAAAACATCCCGACCAAAAAATGATTGCTGTTGACACTAAAAATATATTATTTATTTGTGGTGGAGCTTTCGATGGTATTGAAGAAAAAATAGGACACCGTTTAAATACTCAAGTTGTTGGCTATTCTGCCAGTAAAAATAAAGATAAGATAGACCAGAAAAATTTATTACAATATATAGCACCTCAGGATCTTAAATCGTTTGGTCTTATTCCTGAAATAATCGGACGATTACCTGTTCTTACATATTTAGAACCATTAAATAGAGAAGCATTAAAAAGAATACTTACCGAACCAAAGAACTCTATTGTTAAACAATATAAAAAATTATTTATAATGGACAATGTTGAATTATCTTTCGATAAAGATGTATTCGATTATATTGTCGATAAAGCTATAGAATTTAAGCTGGGAGCACGTGGTTTACGATCGATATGCGAAGCAATAATGATGGATATTATGTTCGAAATTCCAACTAGTGGACAGAAAGAAGTTAATATAGAATTAGAATATGCAAAAGAAAAACTATCTAAAGTAAATATGAAAAAACTTAAAGCTGCGTAAGAAACAATTTTTATTAATATTAAAAGAACCTGTTAAATTATTTAACAGGTTCTTTTATGGTTTTATAGTTAGTATTAGACAGTGTTTTATTCCAATCTTCAAAAAAGAAAACCTGATTATCAATGCCTAAAGATCCTTATATTGTTACTTGTTTGAGAAATGTGTATTATTTTGCTCATTATGGTTTATTTACTATTTTAATTTAATGTATGTTTTATATAGAAGAACACTTTATGTGTTTTTTACATTCATCTATTATTTTGAAAGTTTCTGATTGTTTTATTTTTTGTTTCTGTATGTATTTGATGTTAATAGTAGCTATGAGATTTGTTACTAATTAATAAATATTCTATTAATTGTAATTTGAGTCTATATTCTTTCGCTTTAAATATCGTTCGCATTGTTGCGTACGGTCATAACCTAGCATAATTCCTAGAATAAAATCTTCTTCATCGGTAAAATTCGAAAGTGTTTTTTGTTCAAAGTTTTTAACGATTTTTATGCATTGAGATTTACCAAAAAAAACATTTATCTTTTTTGAATTAACATATTGTACAACATAACTGATTCCTTTCCTATTTAATAATTCTTCAGTTTTATATTGTTCGTCAGTACTCATAGTGTGTAATACAAGACTTCTTAATCCTTTTTTATATTCGTAAATATGATGGAGTAATACTTGCATTTCTCCTGTTTTATAATCTGTACATGATATTTGCATTTCTGATATTTTTAAATAAGAAGGGAGAATTTTTTATATAATGGCTTATTTGTTTTCTCCCTTCTTTTGTGTACAAACCTTCTTTCTTATAACGCCAGAAATATTAAAGATTAAATGTTATTTGAAACATTCTTTTAATTGTTGTACCCAAATTTTTATTCTTTCGTTTGTTAAATTACATTGATTTTCATCGTCTAAGGGTAATCCAATAAGTTTCCCATCGATTTCGGCTTTGGATGAATCATATTGGTATCCTTCAGTAGGGATTTTTCCAACAATTTTGCATCCTTTGTTTTCAAGCGCCTCATAGATAATCCCTATAGCATCAACAAAAGAATCAGCATATGTTTCTTGATCCCCATATCCAAAAATAGCTATATTTTTTCCTTTTAAATTTGCCGATGATATCTCTGATAGGAAATTGTCAAAATCATCTTGTATATCTCCAATACCCCAAGTAGAAGATCCCAAAATGAGATTTGAAAATTGTTCTATATCAATTGCTTTTGCATTGTTAACATCAAAAGTTGTAGCAATGTCTTCACCAAATTCTTTTTGAATTTGTTTGGCCGCGGCTTCTGTATTTCCGGTTGATGAACCGTAGAATATTCCAATGTTTTCCATTTTTGTTATTATTTATATTAATTATGAATGCAAAGATGAATAATAAAAAAAAATTACACAATACCTCAATTGTATGATTTTTATGAAATAGTATCACATAATTGTGTGAGTAGTAATTGAATCTAATGAAAATATTTTTTTAGTTTAATTGATTCTAGGTTCAGGTATTAAGAAAAAACCCGAACTTTTATTTAAAATCGTAAATAGAAGTTCGGGTTTTGAATGATAATAAATAATAGTTTTTATATCTGCTATAATGGTTTCGGATTATGAAACCGCATATATAGTAAAATTATTGGCTTTTTATTGAAATTTATAATTTATTGCATCTAAATAATATTGTGTATAATAATCAATTTGCTTATTCTTTATTTGTTCCTTAATATTTATTATATAAGCTAATTCTTCTTTATAATGGTCGGTGCCTTTTTCTTTTGCATGATTTTTTTTCATTTTCACTTCCCATTCATTTACGTCTTCAATATTTAAATGTGTAAATTTAATAAAACCTGTAATAACAATATTTTTTCCTATAGCCGATTCATTAAAATCTGTTAAGTTATCTTGCATTATAATTTTAAATTCATCTCCGTTTTGGCTATTAATAATTTTAAAACGGTTTCTGGAATGTTCACAAATATGATCAACAATACCTTTTACATTTATCAATTTGCCTTTAAGAGAGTCTGCGTTTTCGAGAATATACGAAATTGATAATGTCGTTTGTTCTTGTTCAATTTGATTTTCTGAACGTTGATTGTTTTTGCTTTGATTTTTGTTCTCTGTATTATTGCAGGAAGCAGTAATTAAAGCAAAACACATAATAAATAGTTTAATTGAATTTTTCATTTGTTTTGTTTTTGTAGTTGTTAAATGTAAAATGATAAAACCATTTTGAAATTCCTTCCCATTGCCGGGATGTATGAGCCAAATGGTTTATAATTATTGTTAAATATATTATTTACTATAAATCGAAGTTTAGGAAATCCTCGCAACGAATTTGAATTTAAGGCTATAACAATATTAAAAGTTGTATGCGATTTTGATGAAATATATCCCCACGGTCCCATGTCGGTTCCTTCTGGTATTTTAGCTATTCTGTTTTGTGCAGAAGCATATTGGGTTTCAAATTTCACATTATATCCGGTTAAATATTTATTATTAACTAAACCGTAATAACTTATATTTTCTGTTATTTTTAGTGGAGGGATACCAAATAAAGGAGTCTTATTTTTATTATCAAATAAATCAATGCCATATACATAAGATCCTCCCAAACCAAGGTGTAAACTATTCGATGGTCTAAAAATATTATCGAAGCGATAAGAAGCAGAAGTTTCTCCTCCTAGAATTCTTGCGTTGGTATTTTTGTAGGTAAAATCAATAAGTTCGTGTTCTGTGTCTGGAACTTCATTAATAAAATCGTCTAGTATATTATAAAATAATGCTACATCGTATTTTAGTTTTTTATAAATGGTTTTTCCTCTGAAACCCAAATCTAAATTCCAACTATATTCCGGTTTTAAGTTTGGATTTCCTAATTTTGTTCCTTTACAACTAATAATTTCGGTAAATAATTCTTCTGCTGTTGGCATTCTGAAAGCCCTTCCGAAATTCAGTGATAAGTGTGTATTTTTATTTGGAGAAAATACAAAACCGCTATTCCCACTAATTGCCCTGCGATTTTCTTTGTGTTCAATTAGTTCGTTTTTCAGTCCTTCATTTACTGTCGCTGCATCAAAACGGATACCTGTAATTAGTCGTAATTTTTCAGAGAGTTTCCATTCATCGTTTATAAAAAAACCAATATTTTGTTGTCCTGCATCTTTGTATCCTTCAAGTTTTCCATTTGTGTTATTGTAGAAATCAATAACATCAGTTGGGTTATTTAAAAAGAAAAAATATCCATCAACGCCAGTTGTTAATTTATTGTTTTTAAACAGATTGATAATGGCAAATAGCTGTCCTCCACCATAGTTATCTTTATAATGCACTAAATCAAGTGATGTTTTGTTTCCTGTAATTGTACTATATTTATATTTATAGTAATTACGGGTTCCAATATCGTAATACATATTTAGTTTTACTAATTCTAAAAAAATACCGGGAGAATATGTGTAGCTGATTGCTGAATGAATATGCTCTTCCGCATTACGTATTTTAGTAAACGCTTTTGTAGGACCATTAAAGCCTCGAGGTTTTCCCCAGTCTCCATAATGATAATTTGTGTTAACGATAATTTTATGTTTTTCAGAAAATCGATAACCTGTATTAAGTGATACATCACGATCTTCTACATTACTGTTTTTTGCTGTTTCTCCATTTCCATAAATATAATTTCCAGTTTTTCGATATTTGCTATTTATAGATATTCCAAAGTTTTCTTTTTTATGGCAAAGCTTAGTAACTTCAAGAAATTCGTTATTATTACTACCGTAGCCTGATAGAATTTGGGCTTTTGTTCCTTTATTTCCAAAAGGCTCATGATTTATAATATTAATTATTCCTGAGATTGCTCCACTGCCATATATTACAGATCCTGGACCTTTTATTATCTCAATCTTTTTTGTATCGTAAATATTTATATCTTGGCCAAAATATCCTCCCGGAAATGTTCCAATACGTCGATTCCCGTTTTTCATTATTAGTAATCGTTTCGAATTCATTCCTCGTAGCAATAAAGGGGAATGATATTCCCAAATCTGTGTAATACAAGGTCTGGCAGCAAGCATATCGGTCATATTCGACTGCATATTATCAATAATCTGTTTGTGAAAAATAACAATTGCCGATTTCGATAATTTATTAAGGGGTTGTTCATATAGCGAAGCAGAAATAATTACATCTTGTAATTGTTCTGTTTTGGGCTTTAAGTATATTGTTAGTTTATTTAAGAATAATGAATTATTTATAATAATTTCGTTTTTATAATAATTAATATGTGAAAATATTAGTTTAAACTTATTTTTTTCTTTTAAAGAAATTTCAAATTCCCCATTTATATTGGTAGTTGTTCCGTTTTTATTATTAATAATTGAAATATTCACAAATTCAATTGGTGCTTTTGTTTCAGCATCTAACACAAGTCCTTTTATTATTGCAGAGCCTTGAGAAAAAGTTTTGTTTGAAAAAACAAAACTTAAAAATATTATCAATATAATTTGAAATATTATGAGATGATCTATCTTGTATTTCATTTGTGTCTTTTTGTGTGATTCTGTAAAAGTCTGGATGGATTGTATTCTTAATTAAATCTGCAAGAAAAAAAAATCTTGCAGATTTGTATTTATCTGAAGTTTGAGTATTAGTGATATACAAAACCATTGAGGCTGTTTGCTATTCATGATAATTCGAAATAAACAGGAGAGTTATCATGAATAGCAATTTATTGTTCTATAAATTTATTATATGACACTAATTAGTGTCTGTCTATAAAGTCAAGTGTTTGTTTCTAGACAAATACTAATTAATAAAATCCCATTCAAGAGATATATATCCTGTTGCTGTTGGAGCAGGACTTGCAGGAAAATCAGTAACAATTACTTTTCCCATACGTCCTTCAGTGGTTTTGATTATCCAAACAGGTTCGTCATTAGGAATATCGTTTTTTGCAGGACCTTTCCATTTATCCCCAATAACCAATTTATTATATTCATTTACTACATCAGACATTAATGGTTTTCCTGTATCTCCTGTTGTTAGATTCGATATGTCAAAAGATGTATCGTCAGAATCAAAAGTAAAGGTTTGTAAATTATCTGTTGTTAAGTTTGTAAATGCTATATATCCTTTACATGAAACATCAATAGAACTGTAATTAACCGCTTTGGTATCTGTAGCTAGTGTAATATATGGCATTCCTGCAATACTTCCGTCAGGTTTTTCAGCTTTTATTGTACGAATTTTCATATCGTAATTAAAATCATCAACCGATAAGGAATCTAGATTGTTTGCTCCTCCTGCTTCTTCATTG
Organism: uncultured Bacteroidales bacterium; assembly: GCA_964504155.1. Taxonomy (GTDB): domain Bacteria; phylum Bacteroidota; class Bacteroidia; order Bacteroidales; family UBA12077; genus CAZDCZ01. Next base: position 25,928 of record CAZDCZ010000043.1, read on the forward strand.
TATTCAAAATCGAAACCAATACCTCCGGGATTTCTGTTTGCACATATTAAATATGGTGAATTTAAACTTTGAAATTGTTCCTGATTATTGTTTGGTTTATTGTTGTCGTCTTCTTCGCATGAAGAGAATAGTAATGCCACAGTGGCTACAATTAGTAGTTGTTTAAATATGCTCATAGTTTTTACATTTTAGTATATGATTAAAATAATAATGCAAAATTGAGCTTTATTGATATTTTCTACAATACCTTAATTGTATGATTTTTTTAGAGATAATTTCCTATAATTATGGGAAGTGCTTATTATATTTATTTCAAAGAATCATTAATATCGATAATGTTATTTGCTACAGCATAAATAGCCATCGCCGCAGAAGATTTTACATCAAGTTTGCGACCTATGTTTTTGCGGTGTGTTACAACTGTATGTATGCTTATAAAAAGAGCTTCGGCAATTTCTTTATTCGATTTCCCTTGTGCAAGTAATTTTAATACATCTGTTTCTCGTTTACTAAGAATATTCTCAGAAATATTTTTTTTCTTATTCTTAATTGTTAAGAATTTTAAAATGGTATTTTTTATCAATTCCTTATTATCATTAATATAGATATAATCATTAAATTGACAATAGAAATTTCTATTATATATTGTAGATATTATACCTAATAAATGACTTTTGTTAAACTGTGTAGTAAATTTATTAAAAGTAATTGAACAATTATTAAGTAATATTGGATTAAGTAAAACAATATTAAAATCGATAGTATTAAACTTGCAACAGTCACTAAGGGAATCTGTTACGGTAACGACAATGTTGTTATTAACTGATTTTATTATGTTAGACAATCCCTCCTGAATAATAATTGAAGGCTCTATAATTAATATGTTGTATATAATTTTCAATTATCTATTTTTAAATTTTATTTCCATTCGTTCTACTATTGGGATTAAAATTTCATTCTCAATTTTTGCATGAATATTTAAGTCTTGCTCTAAATCGAACAAATCAAATAGTATTTTCCTTCGTATTTTTCTATCGTTTTTTTGTGGAATATGTTGTATTAATAATTTTATTAAATCATCTAGTTTGCCTTCTATATCATCATGATGTTCTTTGTAGATATTAACTGAGTAGTTATTACTTTTGTCAACGTTTTGCTTATGTTTAATTCTATCGAATAAATTAGTAATGTATGGAAAGACAATATCGTTTTCGTAATTGAAATGTTGGTCGACTTCTGTTGTATATTCTTTAAAAAAATTTTCAACCATTAATATTTCAGAACTATTATTTGCCTCATGCATTAATTGAATATTGTAATTAATGTTAGGATAAATTTCGTTAATATAGTATTGATGTGATTTTTGCAAATATTGAATTATTGCTATTATATAATCGCAATTATAGATTTGCAAAGGCTTATATTTATTGTTAATATGTAAATTAAGAATAGTTAAAAAAACTTCAAGATTAATATTGTTTTCTTTACATATTTCTTCGACTGTTTTTTCGTGTAAGCCTAAGTTTATTCCAAATCGTTCGATAACCGATAAAAGAATATGATTATTAAAGAGAACATCTTTCATTTTTATGTCTTTATAAATCATATTTTTGCTTTTTTATTATTTTAGATTGATAATCGTTGAAAAAATAAATATTTAAAAAAAAGTTTTTGTATTCATCAATTTTATAAAAAATTTTATATAAAAGTC
>CAZDCZ010000044.1:0-27360 GCA_964504155.1 uncultured Bacteroidales bacterium
CCAATTTTCATACTTAGGAAATGCTCCTTGTTTTTGAATATTCGATTTTCTTATTAATGATTTTGAAATTATTTTTCCATTAATATCAATATTTAAAAATTCTAATAAGGAAATTACGCTTTCTTTTGATAAATTATTAAAATTAAAATCAAAACAATTTTCAGAGTACTTCGATTTAAAATTTTCGATAAATAAATTAGTTTCGTTCCAAAGCCAAGATACTTTTTCTAACTGAGAAAAACTATCCCAATTATTATTTCGATCTTTCGATGTTGGACTTATTCTTTTAATATCATCATAATTTGCTGATGTATAATAATTTCTCCTTATACCAGATCTAACAAATTCCCCCGGATGACGAAAAAGATGAACAAATTTAGCGTCAGGAAACAATTCAATTAATATTGGAGCAAAAAATGTAATATAATTATTCGTCTCTATATATCTTTTGCCCGTTTTATACGAATATCTTAAAAATTGTTCACGTCCTGCAAAGTATATTTCTTTCAAAAGATTCAACTCAGACTCAGAAACTCTTTCATTATTAAATACATTATATGCTAATTTGCTTTGAATAGCCAAACTAGGCACAGGGCTATGTAAAACCATTAACGATTTATTATAACTTAATAAATCTGAAAACCATTTTGTTCCACACCTTCCTGTTGAAAGAAAAAACACAGGAGATTTAACATATTTATTTAATTCCGATCTTAACTCAAAAACTGATATTCGTTTTTTTGATTTTCCATACTTTAGTTGCCAGTAAATATCTTCTAAAGTTATATTTCTAATTTCCTTTATATTCATTACATATTATTTTCTAAATACAAATTAGATAAATCTTTCCCAACAATTTGTGTATTATACTTTTTTTCTACTGCTATTCTTCCGTTCTTTCCCATTTTTTCTCGCAGTTTACTATTATTATATAATTCAACTATTTTATCCGAAAGCTCGTTTACATCATCACTTTTAAATACCAAACCACAGTTTTCGTCCTGAATAATTTTTGCTTGTGGACGACAATTAGAAACAATTAATGGTCGTTCGAAAAGCATATATTGAAAAATTTTATTTGCCACACCCGATTCATGCTGATTGTTTTTAATTATTGGCGACAGACATATATCACTTAAAGTAATGTATGATGGCAATAAACTTATATCTTTCCATGGATAATAAATAATTTTTTCTTTAACTTCAGCTTTGTTAATCTTTTCGTAGAAATTGTTTTTTTCTGCCCTATCGACAGGTCCGATTAATAATAATTTTATATTAGTATAAGAATTATTTAGTTTCTTTATTGCATCAATTACTGTATAAATACCTCTTCGTTCCGATATAGCTCCAAAATAAAAAAGATAAAAATCAGACCCTTTTTCTAAAATATTTTTATCGATATTATAATTGCTAAATTCTTTTAAATCGGGAACATTTGGATATACAGTAAATTGTTTCTTTTCTAGAAACGAGTATTTTAATAATAAATCGTCTCGAAATGACTCACTTAAAACAATAATATTTTGAGGATAACTAAGATATTTTTTTTCTATTCTTCTCCATTTCCATGGTCTTACCAAGAATTTCGACGGAAACTTATACATCCATTTATACGATTGTACAGCAGCAGGATAATTCTCGTGCAAATCGAGTGTAAATTTTACATTACTGTTTTTTGTTGCATAATATGCAGCTTTCGATAAATACAAATCGTTAACATGTAAACTGTCTATATTATACTCGTTTATAAACTTCTTTATATTTTTTTTCCATAAAAGATTATAAAACTCGAAAGAATTATTAAAAGCAAAAAGAATATTTCTTAATTTATGATTAATTTTTATTCTTGATATTTGAAATCCTAAAAAAGTGTCCTTTTCTTGATATTTACCATAATTAAAACAAAGTACAAAAACATTAAATCCGCTTTCTACTAATATTTTACATTCATTTATTACTCTAGGGTCACCATACAATTCATTGTCAACAACCACACCAATATTCTTCATTCTCTTTGCTTTTAGAACTCAAAAATACTAAGAAAAATGGACATATTAATTTAAATAGAATAATTTTAAGAATTCTATAATATTTATATTATTTTTAAAATTTTAACTTTGCAATAAATACAACTTATAAAGTTTAATTACCATGAATAATCAATCAATTAGAAAATTATTTCCTTTCATTATAGCAATTATTACATTTATCCTTATTTCGTATGCATATTTCTTTCCCTTATTAGAAGGGAAAGTTATTCAACAAGGCGACAAGACAACCTTTTTGGGAATGTCGAAAGAAGTTCGCGATTTTAGAGATAATACAGGCGAAGAAGCACTCTGGACCAACAGCATGTTTGGTGGCATGCCTGCTTATTTAATTTCGGTAAAATACTCATCGAATCTAATAAAAAAATTAGATAGCTTTTTAAAAATTGGTTCTCGTCCGGCAAGTCAGTTATTTCTTTGTTTACTCGGTTTTTATATTGCCTTACTAATTTTTAAAGTCGATCCTTGGTTAAGCATTATTGGTGCTATTGCCTTTGCTTTTTCCTCGTATTTCTTTATTATAATTGCCGCAGGACATAACTCAAAAGCTATTGCTATTGCATATATGGCTCCAATAATTGCAGGTGTTTATCTTGCCTATAAACGAAAAATTTTACTTGGAGCAGCTATTACTGCTATTTTTCTTGCATTGCAGCTCCTTGCAAATCACTTACAAATAACTTATTACACTTTAATAATAATCTTAATATATGGTATTTACGAACTCTATTATACCATAAAAGAAAAAACATATAACAAATTTATTAAAGCATCGGCAATATTAATAGTTGCTGTTATTTTAGCTGTTGCAAGTAATTTTAGCAGCATTTGGACAACCTACGAATACGGAAAATATTCTACTCGAGGAAAATCGGAATTAACTCATGATGCCGAAAACAAAACATCAGGTTTAGATAAAGACTATGCTACAGCTTGGAGTTATGGTATCGACGAAACACTAACCTTGCTTATTCCGAATTTTAAAGGTGGAGCTTCCGGAGGTGCATTAAGTACAAAATCGGCAACATACAAGTTCTTTAAGCAAATGCAAGGAGCACGTTATGCAAAACAAGTTATTAAACAATTACCCTTGTATTGGGGAAGTCAACCTTTTACATCGGGACCGGTTTATGCAGGAGCAATAGTAATTTTCCTTTTTGTGTTAGGAATTTTTATTGTCGACAGAAAAATAAAATGGTGGTTATTAACAGCAACGGTATTATCTATTTTGTTGGCATGGGGACATAATTTAAATTGGTTTACAAATTTCTTTATGGAATATGTTCCGGGGTATAATAAATTCCGAACTGTTTCTATGACCCTTGTTATAGCAGAGTTTACAATTCCACTATTAGCATTTTTAGCCTTACGTGATATTTTCTCGGGAAATATTGAAAAGAACGAACTAATAAAAACTATTAAAAATTCTTTTTATATAACAGGAGGACTAGCATTATTCTTTGCAATATTCCCGGGTTTATTCTTCAACTTTACTGCCGAATCGGACCAACAATATATTGCACAAGGAGCACAAGGTTTTGTCGATGCTCTTCGCGAAGATCGACAAAGCATATTACAAGCAGATGCCATTCGTTCTTTTATTTTTATAGCTCTTTCGTTTGTTGTTCTTTATGCCTTTCTTTCGAAAAAACTATCAAGAAATATTACAATGCTTGCCTTATTTGCATTAATAACAACCGATATGTGGTCGGTAAATAAACGGTATTTGAATAACGATTATTTTATCAGTAAAAGAGAAGCAAAAACTCCTTTTCAAGCTACTCAAGCAAATAAATTAATACTTCAGGATACAGATCCCGATTTTAGAGTATTGAATTTATCTGTTAATACCTTTAACGATGCCAGCACTTCGTATTTCCACAAATCGATTGGAGGATACCATGGTGCGAAAATGAAACGCTATCAAGAAATTATCGACTTTCATATTAGCAAAAATAATATGGATGTGCTTAATATGTTAAACACTAAATATTTTATTATCCCCGACAGAAGCAGAAAAGGACCGGCTCAAGTACAAAGAAACCCTTATGCCTTAGGCAATGCATGGTTTGTAAAAAATTACAGATTAGTAGATAATGCCGATGCTGAAATAGAAGCATTATACGATTTCGATCCGAAAACAGAAGCAATAGTCGATAAACGATTCGAGAAATTATTAATCTCAGAATCGATTAACTACGATAGCACAGCAAGTATTATATTAAAAGATTACAAACCAAATAAGCTGATTTATAATTCATGGTCGCAAACAGATCAACTGGCAGTTTTCTCCGAAATATATTATCCTAAAGGATGGGAAGTATATATCGACAAAAAACCTGCTAAATATTTAAGAGCGAATTACATTTTAAGAGCAATGATTATCCCGAAAGGAAATCATGAAATAGAATGGGAATTTAAACCCAAATCGTATCTTATTGGCAATAAAATTTCTTTGGCATCGTCGAGTCTGCTATTATTGTTATTCTTTGGAATTATATTTTACGAGATAAAATTATATTACAAAAAGGAAACTCAAGAATAATAATTATAAAAATTTATTATTTGTATCTTAGCACGGTACAAGAGATAAACAATAACAAATTAGTACAAATAAAATTAAGTGAAAAAAGAAACGTCAAATACCAAGAAACGCTTGCAAAGTTCTTATTTAACTTCAATAATAAGTATTTCGTTGGTACTCTTTATGATAGGACTTTTTGGATTGTTAATTTTAAATGCAAAAAGAGTATCTGACTATGTAAAAGAGAATATTGGATTTTCGATAATACTAAAAGAGAATATAAAAGAAGTAGATATTATTCGTTTGCAAAAAAATCTTGATGCCTCATTATATGTAAAATCAACAAAATACATTACAAAAGAAGATGCAGCTAAAGAATTACAAGAAGAGCTTGGTGAAGATTTTATTGATTTTCTTGGCTATAATCCACTTCTTGCATCTATAGAAGTTCATTTATATGCCAAATATGCCAATCCCGACAGTATTGCAATTATAGAAAAAGATTTTCAAAGCTTTAATCAGATTAAAGAAGTATTTTACCAAAAATCACTTGTTAATCTCGTAAACGAAAATATCAAACAAATAGGACTTATTATTCTTATTTTTGGAGGCTTACTTTTACTAATTGCAATAACTTTAATAAATAATACTATTAGATTATCGATTTATTCGAAACGTTTTATTATTCATACAATGCAGATAGTAGGTGCTACCAAAGGATTTATTCGTAGACCATTTTTATACAGAAGCGTTATACATGGAATTATAGCTACAATTATTTCTACGGGATTATTATCGCTTTTATTATATTATAGTAAAGATGAGTTTGAAGGAATAATTAATTTTCAAAATATCGAAATTATTGGCATCTTATTTTTGGGCATTTTTATTTTCGGAATTACTTTAAATTGGATATCAACTTATCTAGCAATTAACAGATATTTGCGAATGGATGTTGATAAATTATATTACTAATTATAAATTTATTTTTGATGAGCAAATTAAAAAAAGAAAACACAAAACCGGAATTTGCCTTAGGCAAAGAGAATTACAAATTAATTGTTATTGGTTTTGCAATTATTATTTTAGGATTTGTATTAATGATAGGAGGAAAAGCTGAAGATCCTTCACTATTTAATCCTGAAATTTTTAGTTTTCGAAGAATAACTCTAGCACCAATAATTGTACTATTTGGGTTTGCTTTCGAAATTTATGCAATAATGAAGAAACCAAAAGAAAACAATGATACAGAATAATTGTTTTTAGTATATTAAGATTTTTTAAAGTTTTTTAAAATCTTAATATTAGGAATTATTTATTTAATATATTGCTATTTCAAATTTTGCAGCACACTAAATCTCTTTAATATAGCAATTTACTAAGTACAACTTTAATTACACAATTGATTTACTTTCGATTTAAACATTCAAATTATATAAAAAATTATACATGAATTGGATAGACGCTCTTATTCTTGGAATTATTCAAGGATTAACAGAATTTTTGCCGGTTAGTTCTAGTGGACATTTAGAAATTGGGAAACATCTTTTAGGTGTTGAATATACCGAAAATTTGACTTTTACCATTGTTGTTCACGGAGCAACTGTATTAAGTACAATAATTGTTTTTAGAAAAATAATATTAGAACTTATAAAAGATTTGTTCAAATTTCAATGGAACGACTCAACAAAATATATTGCCAAACTATTTGTATCTATGATTCCTGTTGGCATTGTTGGAGTATTCTTTAAAGATAATGTTGAACAATTATTTACCGGTAATATACTATTTGTTGGAATAATGCTGTTAATAACAGCTTTAGTATTAGGTTTTACATATTATTCGAAAGATAAAGAGAAAAATATTTCATATAAAGACTCGTTTATTATTGGTATTGCACAGGCAATTGCTGTCATTCCCGGAATTTCACGGTCGGGAGCAACAATTGCAACAGGATTATATCTTGGAAATAAAAAAGAAAACGTTGCAAAATTCTCATTCTTAATGGTTTTGATTCCGATAATTGGAGCAAACTTTATTTCTATAATGGATAATTCGAATATGTCATCGGCTTCTATAAATTTTACTCCATTAATAATTGGTTTTTTTGCAGCTTTTATCTCCGGTTTATTAGCTTGTTCGTTAATGATTCGAATTGTTAAGAACGGAAAATTAATTTATTTTGCAATCTATTGTTTAATAATTGGTGCTGTTGCTGTAATTTCGTCATTATAAATATAATTTAAGAAAAATTAAATTAGTCATAAGAATTTATTCATTTTTAACTAATAATCAGAATTCACTTTATTATGTTGGGCTAAAGTCATTGATTATGAATGGTTATATATAATTTGTATAATTAGTTTTTAGACTTTACTTTAATTTTTCTAATGACCAATAAACTGAAACTAATAACTTTTTTAAACAAAATACATTTTCTATTTCCATATTGCTTATAATATCGGCAATTAATATATTAATTAATCGGCATAAATTATTTAATAATCCTTTTGCAAAATAATATTACTAATAAAACATTCATACACTAGCGTTCATAACAATGACATTAATATTATCGCAAAACTAGTTCGGGGCAGACTATGAATGTTCCACGGTAATAGAAAAATATATTTTGAATTATAGTTATTTTAAAAAACATAAACTTAAATAGCATTTACACGGATGAAACTACAAATAAATAATCTCGAAGACTTTTACACCGGTCAGATTATAGCTATTGACAAACCTTTAACCTGGACATCGTTTGATGTAGTTAAAAAAATAAAAAGTTTAATAGAAAAAAAAATCAGACTATCTTTAGATATACCTAAAATAAAAAGGTTAAAAGTAGGACATGCCGGCACTCTTGACCCTTTAGCCGAAGGACTTGTTGTATTATGTACAGGAAAAGCAACAAAAAAAATTCTTTCAATTCAATCGTGCGAAAAAGAATATATTGCTTCAATAGGATTAGGAAAAACCACTCCATCATACGATTTAGAAACAGAATATAATGCAGAGTTTCCAACAGAACATATAACAAAAGAGAAAATTATAGATACTCTTAATTCATTTATCGGAGAACAAGATCAAATTCCCCCCATATATTCTGCAAAAAACATTAAAGGCAGACGTGCCTACGATTATGCGCGTAAGGGTGAAGAAATAGAAATGAAAGCTAATAAAATAAATATTTCGGAAATAGAACTTTTAGATTATCAATTACCAATAATTCAAATTCGGGTTACCTGTGGCAAAGGCACATATATCAGATCGTTAGCATACGATATTGGTAAAAAATTAAACAGTGGAGGGCATCTAACCAAACTAACTCGCACAAAAATTGGAGAATATTCTATAAATAATTCGTATAAAATTGGAGATTTTGAGAAATTTTTAGGAACTTTGTAACTTTTCGCAAATTTAGACGTATAAGCGAGGCAAATTATTCACAAACTACAATAAATATAATGAAGTTATCTCAATTCAAGTTTAATCTCCCAAAAGAACTAATAGCTCAATTCCCATCTAAAAACAGAGACGAATCAAGATTAATGATAGTTCATAAAGATACCGGGAAAATTGAACATAAAACTTTTAAAGATGTTGTTAATTACGTTAACAATCAGGATGTTATGGTATTTAACAATACAAAAGTTTTTCCTGCCAGACTGTATGGAAATAAAGAAAAAACAGGTGCAAAAATCGAAGTATTTTTATTACGCGAATTAAATAGCGAACAAAAATTATGGGATGTTCTTGTCGATCCTGCAAGAAAAATTAGAATTGGAAACAAATTATATTTTGGCGAAGACAACTCTCTTGTTGCAGAAGTTATTGACAATACAACATCGAGAGGCAGAACCCTTCGTTTTCTTTACGATGGACCTCATGAAGAGTTTAAGAACATACTATATAACTTAGGAGAAACACCATTGCCAAGATTTATTGACAGAGAGATACGACCTGAAGATACAGAAAGATATCAAACAATATATGCTAAACACGAAGGAGCTGTAGCTGCACCAACCGCAGGATTACACTTTAGTCGAGAACTAATGAAAAGATTAGAAATACATGGTGTTAATTTTGCCGAAATAACATTACACGTTGGCTTAGGCAACTTCAGGAGTGTTGATGTTGAAGATCTTACAAAACACAAAATGGATTCTGAAAAAATTCAGATTACCAAAGAAGCTTGTGATATAGTTAACTTAGCTAAAAAAAATAAAAAAAATATTGTTGCCGTTGGAACTACTGTTCTTCGTACTTTAGAGTCTTCAGTCTCTACTACCAACCATCTTAAACCTTTTGATGGATGGACAAATAAATTCCTTTTTCCTCCATACGAAATTGCTGTACCAAATATGATGATATCGAATTTTCACCAACCATATTCTACCCTATTAATGATAGTAAGTGCTTTTGGTGGATACGATTTAATAATGAAAGCATATAAAACCGCTATAAAAGAAAAATATAATTTTGGTACTTATGGCGATGCCATGTTAATTTTATAATATCCTTTACAATATAAAAAAGAGCAGTTTGGTATTCACATCAAACTGCTCTTTTTTTATAACAACCTGAGTTCGATGTAAACTGTAAACAAAGCTTACATCGAACTCAGGCTAATACTGTTTTGTTTGCACTTTAGCAATGTTTTGAATAATGCGATTTGTCGACAATTTCGCGATATTTTGCTACAATTTTTTTAAAATCTTCCCAAGCATCTCTTTTAAGATTCACATTTCGTAATAATGCTGCCGGATGAAAAGTTGGCATAACAAGTCTCCCTTTCCAATCAATCCAATTACCACGCACTTTAGTTATTCTCAAATCGGGGTCGATTAAACCTTTTAAAGCTGTAGCCCCCAACAAAATAATAATTTTCGGATTTACTAATTCTATTTGTTTATACAAATATGGCAAGCAAGCATCGCGTTCTTCAGGTAAGGGATTTCTATTTTCCGGTGGACGGCATTTTACTATGTTTCCGATAAAAACATGTTTCTCACGAGAAAAACCACAAGCTTCAAGTATTTTATCTAATAATTCTCCCGATTTACCAACAAAGGCTTTTCCTTCTTTATCTTCATAATATCCCGGACCTTCACCAATAATAAAAATCTCTGCATTAGGATTACCATCTCCAAACACAACATTATTACGTGTTTCAGACAATTTGCATTTATTACATTTCTGAACAATTTCTTTTAACTTGACAAATTCTATATTAGCTTCCATAATTTATATTTTTCTAAACAATAACATTTTGAGCATCTCCATCAATCCACTTTTTAATATTTTCTATTACAATATTGCCTCTATTTCTCATTAGAAATTCATATTGGTTCAAGCAATACTATTTTCATGAGCTTTTTAAAATGTAATTAGCTGGCAATCTGTTTTTATTATATCATCTCAAAGTTAAAATAAAAAAGCTGTTCAAATATATTATTTGAACAGCTTTTTTAAACTTATAGATTTTACCCCTAATTAAACCTACTATTATTTCCTTGTCGATTACCATCACCCGGTCTATCAGCATTTCCACAACCTGTTCCGTAACCACTACCAAATCCATTGCCATTTCTGTTATTGCGATCTTTTCTATGGCCTCGACCATTATTCATACCTCTGCCATTATAACTATCGAAAATTATTTTTTGCTTATCGTTTAATAAAGTTCTTACCGATTTACGATGTTTTGCTGAAGCTTTTAACATATTGTTATGCAAGGCGCTCATTTTATCAATTACATTATTTATCTCATTCAAGTCAGAATTGTCAGATGTCATTAATGTTTGTTTTCGAGCTCTAAGTTCATTCATTTTATTTCTGTTTGTTTGCATATTTTTTAAATGCGACAATCTAAGAGTTTCTATCTGTGTTTGCTGTTCATCGGACAAATCAAGTGCAGTAACACACATATTATTCTGGTTAAAGTTCATTCCTCTACCTTGCATTCCACGCATTCCTTTTTGAGCAAAAATACTTGAGCTTGTAAATAAGAAAATTGCAGCAGCAATTACTATTGTTTTAAATTTTAATGTTTTCATAATTTTAATAATTTGTGCCTTAGCTTTATTTAAAAATAATTATTTAATCATTCTGCAGTATGTTAGTAATTATCTTGCCTTGGCTAGTTTAAGAAAAATATTAATTTAATAAAAATTGTTTTCTATAAGTTAGACCCTGTATTTATAATTTTATTACATAATGTAATAAAAAAAACGAAAGGCACTCATAAAGAGCACCTTCCCTAACCTAAAAAATCCTAAAATTACTAATACTATTTTTCTATTGTATATTTTATTGTTAGATACAAATTTTGCACTAAAGTTTAATTTACTGTAGTTCTGAGATGCATTTTTTTAATGTTTTATCAATATCTTTAATAATTGGATAAAATCCTTTATTATCGATAATATTTCTAGCAATATAAGCTTTTAATTGCGTTTTTATTAATTCTTTCGACTTATCAAAACCTTTAATATTTTTAGATACACCATTAGAATCTGCAAAATTTACAAAATCATTAAAAACATTATTTTCTTCAAGATATTTATTTATTACACGATAATTATCGAGATTTTTTAATTCATCTCTATTATTATCGACATAAACAAACGCATATTTATATATTAGTCCCTTATTTGAAATCTCGGCAAGATATTTTGAATATCCTGATGTATCGATTGACACAAAAATATCGGGCATTATTCCTCCCCCTCCATATACAACATTTCCTTTTGGAGTTACAAATTTTAGTGAATCGACAAAGTGAATACTATCTGCTTCTGTAAATTCGCCATTTTCAAATCTATCATTTAAGTCTTTGTAATAACTATCTACTCCATTTTTATATGACTTTTGAATACATCTTCCGGTGGGAGTGTAATATCTGGCAATAGTTAGTCGTATTGCCGAACCATCAGATAATTGACTTTGTTCTTGCACTAAACCTTTTCCAAAAGAGCGACGTCCCACAATTATTCCTCTGTCGTTATCTTGGATTGCTCCTGCAAGAATTTCGCTTGCCGAAGCAGACCACTCATCAATAAGTATTGCAACATCTAAGTCTTTACATAAGCCTCTTGATGTTGAATAAATATCATTTCGTGAACTAGATTTTCCTTGTGTATATACTATTAATTTTCCTTGCTCTAAAAATTGATCTGCAATATTTGTAGCAGCATTCATAAACCCACCACTATTACCTCGTAAATCTATTACTATTTTTTTTACTGATTTCTGTTTTAATTTTTCAACAGCTTCAAGAAACTCCTTATAAGTTGTACTTGCAAACCTGCTTATTTTAATATATCCAATCTCGTCATTAATCATATAAGATACATCAACACTATATAACGGTATTTTATCTCTTACAATATCGAAAAATAAGATATGATCACAATTTTTTCTTTCGATTCCCACATTTACTTTTGTTCCACGCTGACCTTTAAGCTTACCTATAATGTCGCTATTAGACATGTTTACTCCGGCAATTATTGTATCGTTAACTATTACAATTCTATCGCCGGGCATAATTCCTATTCTTTCCGAAGGCCCTCCTGTAACAGTACTTATAACAATAACAGTATCTTTTTGCATATTAAACAATATACCTATACCATCGAAATTTCCTTTTAATGGCTCGTTAACTCTTTCAAGTTCTTTAGCAGGAATATATACAGAATGTGGATCGAGTTGTTTTAACATTGCCGGTATTGCAGCTTCCTCGAGAGTATTATTATTTACTGTATCGACATATCGTCTATCAATATAGTTTAATACACTAGATAACTTATTTTGATTATAAAATCCCGAATTTGAATTTGTGATTTTTTCTAACTTTCTTCCTAATAATAACCCAACAACTAGAATTAAAGAAAAAGCAATGGGTAAATAATATTTTTTCATTCGTTTATTTTTGTATAATTATCACATATTACAATTATGTAAATTTTTAAATACCTTATATGTATAAGATGTAAAAAACAATTTACAACTCCAGATGCACTGTTTCAATATTAGCTCTTTCTAGGAGATTTAAACCCTCAACATTATGATATTTTTGTAAGAATACTACTCTTTTAATTCCTGCCTGAATAATTAATTTAGAACATTCCATGCATGGAGAAGTAGTTACATACAAAGTAGCATCTTGACTACTATTATTTGATTTTGCTACTTTAGTTATTGCATTTGCTTCGGCATGTAAAACATATGGTTTGGTTTTGTTATTTTCTTCTTCACAAACATTTTCAAAACCCGAGGGTGTTCCATTATAGCCATCAGAGATAATCATTTTTTCTTTAACTATCAGAGCCCCAACCTGTCGGCGTTTACAATATGAATTTTTAGCCCATATTGAAGCCATTTCAAGATATCTTTTATCTAGTAATTTTTGTTTTTCATTATCAGTATGGGCAGAATCAGATTTGCACATATTTTATATATTTACTTGTACAAAAAAACCATCTTAACGATGGTCTAAAATGTACCCAGAGTCGGGCTCGAACCGACACGAACTAATGTTCACTGGTGTTTGAGACCAGCGCGTCTACCAATTCCGCCACCTGGGCATAATAATCAATGAACCTTTGCAGTGCAAAAATATAGAATGTTTTTATATACACAAATTATTTACTTAAAATAAAACCAAAGTATAAACAATTATTAAAATTACATTTATTAATGTTTAACAGATTTTAAATAGAAATAAATTATTTTATGCACTTTTTAACTTCTCGTACAATTCCATCTACATCGAAACCACATTCAGTAATCAACTCATTAGGAGAGCCTTGCTCTACAAACTTATCAGGAACACCTAATCTTTTAATCTCGAGAGAATATGAATTTTCCGACATAAACTCAAGAACAGCACTTCCTAAACCTCCAACAACAGTTCCGTCTTCGATTGTAATTATTCTTTTATATTGTTTAGCTACCTTATGTAATAAATCTTTGTCGAGAGGTTTAACAAAACGCATATCGAAATGTCCAATATAAATATCTTCTTTTTCTAATATTTTAGATGCTTCAACAACAAAATTTCCAACAGGACCAATACTTAAAACTGCAATATCTTTCCCTTCGCTAATTACTCTTCCTTTACCTACGGGGATTTCTTTCATTGTTTTTTTCCAATCGGGCATAACACCCCTCCCACGAGGATAACGAATAACAAAAGCCCCTTTATTTTCAAGTTGTGCCGTAAACATCAAATTTCTCAATTCTTCTTCGTTCATAGGAGAAGAAACAGTAATATTTGGAATACATCGCATATATGCCAAGTCAAATACTCCATGATGAGTTGCTCCATCTTCGCCAACAATGCCGCCTCTATCGAGACAAAATACTACATTAAGATTCTGGATAGCAACATCGTGAATAACCTGGTCGTAAGCTCTTTGCATAAACGATGAATAAATATTACAAAATGGCAACATCCCTTCAACAGCCAATCCTGCAGAAAAAGTAACAGCATGTTGCTCAGCTATACCTACATCAAAAGTACGGTCGGGCATCTCTTCCATCATTAATTTTAACGACGACCCTGTTGGCATTGCAGGTGTAATACCCAATATTTTTTTATTTTTCTTTGCCAACTCAATAATAGTATATCCAAATACATCTTGATATTTTGGAGGAATATCTTTTTTGGAAAATTGAGTAATTACCTCTCCTGTCTTCTTATCGAATTTTCCGGGAGCATGCCATTGAGTTTGATGTAATTCGGCTTGTTTAAAACCTTTTCCTTTTTTTGTTACACAATGCAATAATTTTGGTCCGGGAATATCTTTTAAATCATTTAATATCTTTGCAAGATAAATAACATCATGCCCATCTACAGGTCCAAAATATCGAAAATTTAAAGATTCAAATAAATTACTTTGTTTAAAAACAATTGACTTTGTGGCATTCTCTATTTTCTGAACTAATGTTTGAGATTTTATTCCTAATTTATTTAATTTCCCAAGTATATTCCACACCCTATTTTTAAGTCTATTATATGTTTTCGATGTAGTAATGTCGAGCAAATATTCTTTTAATGCACCAACATTAGGATCAATAGCCATATTGTTATCGTTAAGAATAACAAGAAGATTTGTATTTTCTATTCCGGCATTATTTAAGCCTTCGAAGGCTAAACCTCCGGTCATTGCCCCATCTCCAATAATAGCTACTACATATTTGTTGAGCTGATTATTATACCTTGCTGCTTTTGCAATTCCCAAAGCTGCCGAAATTGATGTTGATGCATGTCCAACACCAAATGCATCGTATTCGCTTTCAGAAATTTTTGGGAAACCACTTATTCCTTTATATCTTCTATTTGTTTTAAAAATATCTTTTCGTCCGGTAAGAATTTTATGTCCATAAGCCTGATGACCAACATCCCATATTAATTTATCGTAAGGAGTATTAAAAATATAATGTAAAGCAACTGTTAATTCCACAACCCCCAAACTAGCACCAAAATGCCCCGGATTTGAAGAAACAATATCAATAATATACTGTCTTAATTCATCACTAAGAGCAGGCAATTCATCTAATCTCAGCTTTCTTAAATCAGCAGGAAAATTTATTTTATCTAATAATGCATACGACATTCTAATCTTTCTTATTTTATTCGACACAAAGATATTAATTATTTTTACTCAAATTAACGTAAATCATCATAAACATATTTTATATATTTGCTATATTAATTAATCGTTTTCTAATTCCTAATAATTATGATTATGAAATTTAAGTTTAAATATTTGTTACTATTTATATTACTGTTAAATATCTTGTCGGGATGTGTTCCGGCAAAACAATTTGAAAAATTACAAAATACCTATTTAAGTTGTAATGATGAACGAGATATTTTAAAAGAAAAAAATAAAAATCTCAGTGTTTCTAATACCGAATTAGAATCGAAATTTAATGTAATGGAAAATAAATTGTTGGAGCTACAAAAAGATAGTATTAATTATGAATACAAATTGCTTTCGACAACTCAAAAATATGACAAATTAAACAGACAATATTCTAATTTGCAAAAAACTCAAGACCTGCTTTTAAAAGGAAATGCAAAAGAAACTAAACGTTTGTTAGTTGAATTACAAAATACTCAAGATAATTTG
Organism: uncultured Bacteroidales bacterium; assembly: GCA_964504155.1. GTDB lineage: Bacteria > Bacteroidota > Bacteroidia > Bacteroidales > UBA12077 > CAZDCZ01. The sequence goes on from CAZDCZ010000044.1 coordinate 15,720, forward strand.
CAAGAAAAAGAAGATAGACTTAAGGTATTAAAAAGCAACTTAAATATTGAGCAAAACAATCTTACAAAACTAAAAACAGAACTTGAAGCTCGGAATGCTCGGCTAATAGAACTTGAACAAATATTACATAAGAAAGATTCATCTGTTAATGTTCTTAAGAACAATGTTTCGAAAGCACTTCTTGGTTTTACCAACAAAGGATTACAGGTATATCAGAAAAATGGGAAAGTTTATGTTTCTTTAGAAGAAAAACTTCTTTTTAAATCGGGCAGTTTTGATGTTGATGCTAAAGGAGTTTCTGCATTAAAAAAACTTGCAGAGGTTCTTGAAAAAAATAAAGATATTAATATTATGGTTGAAGGACATACTGATAATCTTTCATATATCCCCGATGAAGCCATAAAAGACAATTGGGATTTAAGTGCTAAAAGAGCAACTGCTATAGTTAGGATATTAATGAAAAATTCAACAATTAGCGGAAAAAGAATTATTGCATCCGGAAGAAGTAAATATATTCCTATTGACCCTGCAAAAACCGATGCTGCTCGTCGAAAAAACAGAAGAACCGAAATAATCCTTACTCCTAAATTGGATGAGTTGTTAAAAGTTCTCGAAACAAATTAAGATATTATAGAATCTTATACTCTTAGTACAAAACCTTTTGTATTAAGAGTATAATTTCTCTTTCGCAAAGAAAATTCAATATTTATACTTTTTTTAGACAGATATTAAAAATGGGAAATCAATTTTTTCATCTATTGTCGAGTTTAACAATTAAGAAAATAATTAATTTTTTTATCATAAAAATATCATACTATTTATCCTTATTAATAAAATCCCCTATTATTTGGGGATTTCCTTTTTCTATATCTATAGAACCAAGTTCTTTGTGCAATCTAAATTGCTTGGAATGTCCTTCGAATAAAAAATCTACAGAAAGAGAAAATGGCAATATGCAAATAGATAAATTCAAAACTATAATTAATCAGACTTATAAACATTGTATTTATTTAATTCTATATTTTCAGGGCGAACCATTTATAAATTCGGCATTCTTCGAAATGATAAAATATGCACGTAAAAAAAACATTTATACTTACTCTTCAACAAATGGGCATTTTTTGAACATTTCTAATTCCGAAAAAATTGTAACTTCCGGACTTAATAAACTTACTATTTCACTCGACGGAACAAATCAAGAAACATATCAGAAATACAGAATAAATGGAGAATTTCAAAAAGTTGTTAAAGGAATAAAAACGCTTATTGAAGCAAAAAAACGCTTAAAATCGAATCATCCATATATTGAATTACAATTTTTAGTTTTTAAGTTTAATCAACATCAAATACATAAAATAAAAGCTCTTGGGGAAAAATTGGGAGTTAATAAGGTAACTTTGAAATCGGCACAAATTTATAATTTTTCAGAAAAAACAAATCTAATACCCGATATAAATAAATACTCAAGATACAAAAGAAATTCCGACAATACTTTTTCGCTAAAAAAGAAACCAAAAAACAGATGTAAACGGTTAGGGGAAACTACCGTAATTACATGGCAAGGCAATATTCTTCCTTGTTGTTTCGATAAATCAGAAAATCATATTATGGGACATATCTCATCAAAATCATTTAAAAAAATATGGAAAGATAAGTCTTATAATAATTTCAGAAAGCAGGTTCTTAATAATAGAACAAAAATTGATATTTGCAATAATTGTACCGAATAAATTTTATTTATAAAACAGTAATCCTAACTAAACCAAACAGTTTGCTTAGGTAAAAAAAATCCAACTGTCTATTCTTATGTAATTATATATATATTTTGTATATTTCAACATAAATATTTATTTCCCTTTTAAAGAATCTATTGTTTTATATGAAGATTAATATCAAAATATTTTTTATTAATATATTGATTTCATTATTAATATATTCGTTTCCTTCATACTCTCAAACTTCAGATAGCACAAACACCGAGAGCTTATTTAAGATGTCTCTTAACGATTTAATGAATATAGATATTGTTTCGGCAACAAGACAAAACCAAAATATTAACGATGCCCCATCGATTATATCGGTAATAACCTCCGAGCAAATGCAAAACAATGGTTACAGAAGTGTTGCCGAGGCTGTAAATACAATAGCAGGAATAGATATTATTACCGATCATTATCTTCCAAACTTAGGAATACGCGGAGTAAATAGTGGTATAAGAACTTACTCTCGACTAATTAAAGTTATGATAGATGGCCATAATGTATCTTCCAGATCAAATTCTGACAATATTTTAGATCAATCTTTAATTCCCATTGAAGCTATTGATAGGATAGAAATAATTAGAGGTCCCAATTCTGCTGTTTATGGTAAAAATGCGTTCTTAGGTATTATTAATATTATTACAAAATCGGCAACTACAGAAATGCATGCTTCTATATCGCAAAATTTTGGGATACTGCAAGACAATCCTACTCTTGGATTAAATACTTGTATTAGTGGCGTTTTAAATAACTTCTCTTATCTTTTATCATCATCATACTCTTCTATCGATAAATCGGGAATCATACCTAAAGATATTCCTGGTAATAATTTATATTCCGAGAATGATAAAGCATTATTATTAGAATCTCGCCCATTAAGTATTTTTGGGAAACTAAGTTATTCTACTGATAATATTGGGACTTTTATTTTTGACTTCTCGCATAATGAAGTAGATAACTATCATGAATTTGCAGACTGGGGAACTTTAACTCACAGCAATCATATGTGTTTCCATAATTCTTATGAACGCTTAAGCTATAATAAAATATTTAACGACAACTTTAAATCTTCTTTTTCTATTGCCCATAGTACAGGAAAACCATTAAATAGAGAAAAAATTGAGAACGATACCGACCCAACAGAATGGATAGAAAAAAAAACGAGATATACGAGCATAGATGCTACTGCAAAACTTTCTTATTATTTCGATGATATTAGCAATATAACCGTGGGTACCGATTACATTTGGGATAATTATAAACATCAACAATATTATACAAAAAATTACTTAGGAGAAGAATCTGTAAATCCAGGAGGCTCAATTGGCACATCCGATTTTAAAGATATAGGTTTATATATGCAACTAATTATTAATCCTTCAAACTTTTTTAACTTATCGGTTCTTAAAAACCTTACACTAACAGCCGGATATCGTTTCGATTATCATAATATTTACGAAGATGTTTTTAACTACAGAATAGCTGCTGTTTATACTATTAATAAAAACTTTAACACAAAATTAATGTATGGAACTTCATTCAATGCCCCTTCGCCTGTTCAATTATATACTAATTATATTACTCCCGGAGGAATTGTAGGAAACCCAAACTTAAAACCCGAAAAAGCCAAAACAATAGAATGGGCTTTAATCGGAAAGTTTAATAACAAGTTTCTATTTAATACTAATATTTTTTATACCGAGGTAAATGATAAAATAGAATACCTGCTACCATACGGACAAACGTCGAACATTACAGCCAATAATGTTTCTCAAATAAATTCTGCAGGATTCGAAACAGAATTAAAACTACAAAATAACAATTTTACTTCACACATAAATTATTCGTTTCAAAAAAGTATTATCGAAAAAAATAATCCAATTTTAGGAGAAATAAAAACTAAAACATCGCTATATCCAAATCATATTATAAAATTTGGCGAGAATTATAAATGTTCTTCTATTAAAATACTTTTTGGACTTGAAGGTAAAATTGTTGGATATAGGCTTGCAAGCGAGCAAAATAGTTTTATTTACGACCCAATTAATTACGTAACCAACAGATACAAACTCGATCCGTATATTAATTTCGATTTAATAATTTCTACTATAAACCTTAATTTGTTCAAAGATTCAGAAACACTATTTAGCCTTAAAATTTATAACCTGTTAAACTCTAATTATTCATATCCCGGATATAAAGACTATGATATCCCAGGATTAAAAAGATACTGGATTTTTAATATTGTTCAAAAATTTTAATTCATGGTAAAGAATATTATATATATATTATTTGTATTTATTCTCTTCTCGTGCGAAAATCTAGAAGAAGATTTTAACAAGAAAGAATACGAGAACCCTATTAAAATTGCTGTTGTCGGAGATATATCTGTATTAGAAAGAGAGAATGTTGAAAATTATTTCTTTGGAGCTCAACTGGCTTGCGAGGAAATTAACAATAATGGAGGAATAACAATAAACGGAAAGAAACATGAACTTCAACCTGTATATAAAAATTCTGCTTCTTTACCCGATAAAGGCATAGAAATTGTTAACGAGTGTATAAACGAAAATATAAATATCATTGTTGGACCAACAATATCTTCAGTTGCAATTTCTATGGCAGAAAAGTGTATAGAAAATAATATTTTACTGATGTCGTATTCTGCGACAAATCCTGACATAACTTATTTAGCCGACAGTAATCTTATTTGGAGAACTTGCCCTTCGGATAATTATTCGGGAAGTGTTTCGGCACAATATACTTACAATATCTTACAAAATAGAACAGCAGGAATATTATACCGCGACGACACTTTTGGCTATGGATTAGCAAATGTTATAAAAGAAAGTTTTGAGAATTGTGGCGGAGATATTGTTAGTATGGTTCATTTTCCTTCTAACAATTCTGATTTTCAAACTTATAATTTCAGCACTATATTATCGGAATTATTTGTTAATAAACCAGATATAATATTTACAGCGTTTTTTAATTCCGAAATTGGCAAGATTACATATGAAATAAACAAAAACCCACTTTATGCAGAATATGATGAAAAACCTGTTCTATTTGTTAACGATGGAATTATGTCGGAAGAAATACTCTCGAATGGCGATAAAGATGTAGCAGAAACAATTATTGGAATCTCGAGTACAAATAAAACTAGCAGTAATTATATTAATTTTCAAAATAATTTTTTCTCAAGATTTGGTTTTCTCCCTATTACATATACCGAACATACTTACGATGCCATATACACAATAGCTTATGCTATTCAACAAGAAAAAAGTTTCTCGTCAAGTTCTATAAAAAATAGTTTGCAAGATGTGTCAGGAGGAAATAATCCCGACAGTTCTTCTACAGTTATTGATGTAAATAATTTTGCGTTTGCAAAACAAATGCTTTCTTCCGGAAAAACAATTAATTATCAAGGTGCTTCGGGACCAATAGATTTTGATTCAAACGGAGATTGTCAATCAGAACTTACAATTTGGGGAATTCTTAATAATGAATATGTTGAACTAGATAAAATACAAAAATAAATTGATTTCCTTTTTTATAAAAAATATCTACCCCAAGCTTTTAACAAAAAGAATCTTTTTGTTACTAATTATGCAATATCCCCTATTTGCATTTTCGCAAACAACAGAATATACATTAAAAGCTGTATATATCGAAAAATTTACTAACTTTATTACGTGGCCCAACAGCTCAAATAATTCCGATTTTTTTACTTTGGGAATTATCGGCAAAACGAAATTAGAAGAAGAGATAATTCAAATATATTCGAACCGAGAAATTAATAATAAAACTGTATTAATAAAAACACTAAAAGATTATGAAGAAATAAAAAACTGTAATATTTTGGTAATAGGGGAAATTGGCGATTATGAACTGAGTAAAATACTTTCTATTAGCTCAGAATTGCCAATACTTACAATTAGCGAAAATAAAGGATATTGCGAAAAAGGTGTATTAATAAATTTCTATACAGAAAAAAACAAATTACGTTTTGAAATTAACGAAACTGCTGTTTTAAAATCTCCTATTCAAATAAGTTTTTATTTATTTAATTCAGCAAAAATCATTAATCCCATAAAATAAAAATGAAATTTTTAAAAAATTTATCGATAAAAAACAAAATTGTTGTAATAACTCTATTTGTCGTTTTTACAACCATAGGTATTGGGTTTACTATTGTTTCGATTAATGATATAAAAAGCTATAAAATTGACATTCTAACAACCACAAAAATAAATGCAAAATTAATTGGAGAATATTGTATCCCTGCATTAATCTTCGACGATAATAAAGGTGCCAATAATATATTATCGAAGTTACAGAATATTTCATATGTCGAAAGCGGAGCCTTATATAATAAGAACGGAACTCTTTTCGCATCTTATAAGAAAAATAACAGCATGTTTATTCCCCCATTTTGCAATAGCAACACCAATTCCGGCCAAAAATTCACTAATAAATACTTAACTATTACCCATAGAATAAATTTTAAAAATCAATTTTATGGAATTTTAATAATAAACGCAAACACCTATTTTCTTAAACAGAAAATTAATTCTCATATTTATACTTTACTAATCATTTTGATTGGAATGCTAATACTGGCTTTCTTTCTTGCAAACAACTTGCAGAAAATAATATCGAAACCAATATTAGATCTTTCTAAATTAACAAGAAGAATCTCTAGTGAAAAAAATTTTGATATAAAAATAGAAAGAAAAAGTAATGATGAAATAGGAGTTCTTTATGACGACTTTAACAATATGCTACAACAAATAAAAACTAGAGACGAAGATAGAACTGAAACTGAAAACAAATTATTAAAAGCCAAAATAAAAGCTGAGGAAGCAGACAAGCTTAAATCTGCCTTTCTTGCTAATATGTCGCACGAAATTAGAACCCCCATGAACGCAATTCTTGGATTTTCAGAACTTCTTTCATCTAAAAATATTGATCTTGCAGAAAATGAAAAAAACGAATATCTAAATCTTATTAAAAGCAACGGAAATAATTTATTAAATTTAATTAACGACATAATTGACATTTCGAAAATTGAAGCAGATCAATTAAAAATAATCAAAAAAGAATGCAATATTAATGAAGTATTAAATAATCTTGAAAAAAATTATAACGAACTCAAAAAACAACAAAATAAAAACAATATTGAAATAAGGGTAAAAAACGCTTATTCTAACTATTCAATATTAACAGATCCATTACGATTACAACAAATTCTTTCTAATTTAATAGATAATGCTCTAAAATTTACAGATAATGGATTTATCGAATTTGGATTTATTGAGCAAGATTTAGATTATATACTTTTCTACGTAAAAGACACCGGCATTGGCATGGATGAAAAAAATAGCAATTCTGTTTTTCAACGATTTCAAAAGCTCGACAATGATAATACAAAACTCTATAGAGGCGCCGGAATAGGTTTGGCTATTTGCAAAAGTCTTGTAGAGTTATTAAACGGAGAAATATGGGTAAAATCTAAAAAAGGAATCGGATCAACTTTCTATTTTACATTACCTAATATAAAAACAAAATCGCCAATTAAACAAAAAATAATTAGAAAATTTAATACTGAAAAATTTAATTGGTCGAACAAAACAATTTTAATCGTAGAAGACGAACCTGCAAATTTTATTTATTTAAGAGAAGTTCTAAAATATACACAAATAAAAATTCATAAAGCTGTTAACGGAGAAGAAGCAGTATCGTTATTTAAAAAATATAACGATATTAATATTGTATTAATGGATATAAAAATGCCTAAAATGAATGGTTACGAAGCTTCTCGAAAAATAAAAGAAATTAATCAAAATATTCCTATTATTTCGCAATCGGCTTATGTTTTAACTAAAGAAATAGAAAAAGAATTCAACTCAAGTATCGATGAATATTTATCAAAACCTTTAAATCCAAATACATTACTAAATGTTCTTGTTAAGTATATAGATATTAATTAAACTTTTATTGCCATGAAATATATTTACACGAATATACTTATAAAAAATAATAAATATATGAATATTTCATATGACAAGTTGAAACAAAAACCCCAAACCCAACTAGCTGATATTTTGCTAGTTAATAAACCGTAAACAGATGAAAAAGATATTAAAATATTCAGTAACAATACTATTAATTACTTTTGTGTTTTTCTTTTTATTCGATCCAAATCCTTATCTTAGAAAATCTTTAATTCATTTAACAGCAAGCTTGGATGATTATAAAATTTTCGAAAATAGAATTGTTAAAGCAGGAGAATATGTAGAATGGAAAACATCTGATAATTATAATAACTATACTTTAACTAAAGCAGAATTAGACACATTCAATCAATTTAAAACAATATCGTATTTAATAATAAAAGACTCGTCGATACTTTTCGAAAACTATTGGGCTAATTATAATTCCGATTCTTTAACCAATTCATTTTCTATGGCAAAAAGTATAACAAGTTTGCTTATTGGAATTGCCATTGACGAAAATAAAATACAAAGTGTAAACGATAAGGTATCGAAATATCTCCCGGAATTTAAAAATGGCAAAAGAAAAGACATTACTATAAAAAACCTTCTTACCATGAGTTCGGGTCTCACTTGGAACGAAAGTTACTGGAATCCTTTTTCATCGACTACAAATGCATATTATGGCAATAATCTCGAGAAATTAGTTCTTGGTTTAAAACTAAAGAACAAACCGGGAGAAAAATATAAATATCTTAGTGCAAATACTCAAATACTATCACTAATATTGAAAAAAGCTACAGGGAAAAACTTAAGCGAATATGCATCTGAAAAATTATGGATACCATTAAATACAAAAAACGATGCATTATGGAGTATCGACAAAAAGAATGGTGTTGAAAAAGCCTATTGTTGCTTTAACTCAAATGCTAGAGATTTTGCTCGAATAGGTCAGTTAATATTAAATAAAGGAATGTGGAATGGCAAACAAATAATTTCAGAAAAATATCTTTCCGAAGCATTAAACCCGGCAAAATACTTAAAAGATGAGAATAATGTAAATGTAAATTTCTATGGTTACCAATGGTGGCTAATTAATTACAAAGGATACGATATTCAATATGCAAGAGGAATTTTAGGTCAATATATTATTATTATTCCCGCAAAAAATACTGTTGTCGTAAGATTAGGACATAAACGAAGTTCAGAACGAACAAGACATCATCCAAACGATATACTATTTTATATTAATACTGCACTTAAAATAACAAAATAATGACAATAAAATATACTATTCCGCCATAAGGCGGAATAGTATATTTTCGAGAAGAAACTTATTATATTGTCATAATATCTTTTTCTTTAGCCTCAATCAATTTATCAACTTTATCGTTAAAAGAACCTGTAATTTGCTGGACATCATCTTCCGCACCTTTCACATCATCTTCAGAAAGCCCATCATTTCCAAGTTTCTTTATTTCGTTATTACTATCTTTTCTAATACTGCGAATACTTACTTTTGCATTTTCTCCTTCAATATGAACTTGTTTTACAAGATCTTTTCTTCTTTCTTCTGTAAGTGCCGGGATGCTAATTCGAACCAATTCCCCATTATTAACCGGATTTAATCCAATATTTGCTTTCATTATAGCTTTTTCAATAGGACCGATCATTTTTTTCTCCCATGGCTGTATAGAAATAGTTTTTGCATCGGGAGTTCCTAATGTAGAAACTTGATTTAAGGCAGTCATATTTCCATAATAATCAACCATAATTCCATCTAAAACACGAATATTAGCTTTTCCGGCACGTATAGTAGCCAACTCATTATCAAGATGAATTAAGGTTTTTTGCATTTTCTCTTTTGTATAATCAAGAACTAATTCAACTTCTTCTGTCATAATTTGTAAGTTTAATTTATATACGATATGCAATATTGTAATAATATTACTAAAATCAAAAAAAAATATTTATATAATAATGGTAATATTTAAAAAATCCTTTAAGTTATAGGCCATTTATAATTAATATAACAAATATCAAACTCAATTTGAGCAAAATAAGTATTTCATCCCTATCTAACTTAACTAACAATAGTTCCAATATTTCCATTTAACAATAATTCCTTCAAATTTCCTTTTGTATTCATATTAAACACTATTATAGGCATGTTATTTTCTTTGCACATTGTAAAAGCTGTTAAATCCATAACATTTAATCCTTGCCTGTAAACCTCGTCGAAACTAATTTTATCGTACATTTTTGCATTGGCATCCTTCTCTGGGTCGGCAGTATATACTCCATCAACCCTTGTGCCTTTAAGAACAGCATCTGCTTGAATCTCAACAGCTCTTAATGCCGATGCAGTATCGGTAGTAAAATAAGGATTTCCCGTTCCTCCGGAAAAAATGACAACTCGTCCCATTTCCATTGATTTAACTGCTTTATCTTTACTGTAAAATTCAGCAACAGGTTCCATTCGTATCGACGTTAACACATCGGCACTTACACCAATATTTTCTAATGCCGATTGCATAGCTAAGCTATTAATCACAGTAGCAAGCATTCCCATTTGATCGCCTTTTACTCTATCGAAACCCAAGCCCTCGCCCTTTAATCCTCTAAAAATATTTCCACCTCCAATAACTATCCCTATTTGAATTCCTAAATCAGATACTTCTTTTATCTGTTGTGCATATTCATTCAACATATCAGAATTTATACCATACTTATCGGTTCCCATCAACGACTCTCCACTCAATTTCAATAATATTCTTTTGTATCTTGTCATATTTCTATATTTTAATCTTCTAATTATCATTGCGTTTTATTATAACGATTTTAAAAATCCAATGCCAAAAACATTCATAATAACAATCAATATTATTTTAATAAAATCGTCCTAAAATTACCCAAAATACATAAGAAAAAAAAATGTTGTACTTTAGATATAAAAACTTAATAACCTTCTATGTTGTAATCCAAATTTTATTTAAGCTTTTTATTAATAATCAAATAATTACTCTATTTATAAATGCAATTTATATAACAATAACATTTCTTATAATTGTAACGTACAATTAAATTGACTAAAATCTTAAAAAAAAACATCTGTTTCTTGCTAGCTTACAGATATTTAATTATTTTTATAAAGTTTCGCTCAAAACGAATAAAATATTAACAATTTATTAACATTTTATTCGTAGCGGTTGTAATAACAATTTATAACCGAAATAGTTAAAGTAAGTCCCCAACAAATTGCTTGTTATTCTTGCAAACCGTTTAGGACCATTGATTTTTATTAGGAAAAAGAAAATAATATATAAGGAGGCATATTATGGATACAATATTTAAAACATTTTCGGTGCAGTCCAATAATAAAAATGGACAAATTGAAAGATTTAAAAGTATCTCTCATTTAAGAATTTTATTACTAATGCTTATCATCTTTCTGATACTTGGAGGGCAACAAGCATTTTCTCAGGGAGGAGTAGGAATTAGCGAAACTTCTATTGTTCCGGAAGCATCTGCAATACTTGAATTAAAACACACTTCGGGTACGTTTAAGGGATTCTTGACTCCAAGAATGACAGAAACTAATAGAGATGGTATTGCCGCTCCTGCAACAGGACTAATAATTTATAATACAACTACAAACAAACTAAACATATATGATGGAACTATATGGCAAGTTCTATTTTCAGGTAATAATGGTGTAAATAGTATTACAGGAAGCCTAAATCGAATATCAATTGGTGGTACCTCCGCAGATCCAATTATCGATATTGACGCAAATTATATTGGGCAAAATTCAATTACAACTTTAGGAACCATTACAAGTGGCACATGGAATGCCGATGTAGTAAATGTTCAATATGGTGG
>CAZDCZ010000045.1:0-25910 GCA_964504155.1 uncultured Bacteroidales bacterium
TTTTTCAAATGAATAAAGTCTCATATCTTTTAAATTTAATTGTTTCTCTGTTTATTTGTTTATTTGTTTATTTGTTTATTTGTTTATTTGTTTATTTGTTTATCTGTTTATCCAAATTATCAAATAAACAAATCCTCAATTTTTCAAATTACCAATTATAATCCGGCATATTCCAATCTTTAATTATTTTTTTCTGATTAGCTTTATACCAGTCGAATTTTTCGGCATACTCATTTGCTCCTTCGGCTCTTCCGTCTTTTATTCTTTCTTTAAGTTTATTAAATCCGGCCAAGAGAGCTTCGGGTCGAGGCATACAACCGGCTACATACACATCTACCGGAATATAATAATCGACTCTATTGATAGTGTTATAACTATCGTAATACATTCCTCCATTAATAGTACAACTACCAAGAGCTAGAACGTATTTAGGGCTTTGCATTTGTTCATACGAACGAATAACCCTCTTTAAGGTTTTTACAGACAAGTATCCCGAAATAATAATTACAGAAGATTGTCTTGGAGTAGGTCTCATTTGAATACCAAAACGAAATGCATCGAACCTAGGTGTCATTAAAGGAGGGATCTCAATACTCCCACAACCTGTTCCAAAACCAAGAACCCAAAGGGATTCTGCTCTAGCCCAATTTAAAAATTTTTCAACTACTTTGTTTTTTGGATCTTTAACTTGTGGTCTTTGGTCGCAAAAATAATCGTTTAAAGGATCTATCTCGAATTTTACTCCATCAGGACCTTCAACAATTCTTTTTTTATTTTCCTCAGCAAGAAATTTATCCTTTTTATTATTTGAATTATTATTAATGTCAGACATTTTTAAACTTTTTTGTTCTTCTTAAATAAAAATAATTATTGCTAAAATACCTATCACTAAAGGAATTTTCAAAAACCATACTACTGATTGCTCTATTCTAAATCTAGGGAACACAAGACCAACAAAAACAGACCAGAAATAAATCAAAAATGTTTTTACAATAAGTTCTATCCAATTAGTTGCTCCTCCAAAAAATAAATTCATAAACAAAACTGCTTCAATTACATGTAAAATAGCATTATTTGTTCTTAAAACACCTAAAAAAGATGAATGATATTCTGTTGGAGGACCAATTGGAATTTCGTTCGGAGCTGTAACAAGATTAAAAGGTGAGTGCCCGAATGCCCCTAATAACGAAAGCATAGCGGCTGCAGTTGCTAAAGGATTAGTAAATAAAGTCCAATTAAGTATTCCTCCTTGCTGAGCTGCAACAATTTCGCTTATAGAAAGAGTATGATATTGAATAGCTATTGATATAACAGCAAGAGTCATTGGGACTTCTATTGTAGTAAATTGTCCTAAACCTCTACTAATACCAATTACAGAGTTTGGATGTCCTCCGTCTCCGGCTCCAAGAGCCATTCCCAGCATTCCCAAAAACTGAAGATACAAAATTAATACCAAATCGCCCGACCATGAGAAATTACTAAAATTTTCTGACCCAAAAATCAATGGGATAAACAAAAACATACCAATTCCCCCTCCAAGACGAAAAATAGGTCCCAGATAAAACATAATACCGTGAGTTATTGATGTACGTTTTGTATATAATTTTATCAAATCAATCCATGGTTGATAAAATGGGATTCCATATCGACCTGCAACACGTGCAGTAATTTTTCGCATTATAGTTCCCATTAACAAACCCCAATTAAGGACTATAAACAAACCTAAAAGGGTATATAATAACTTAATAATAATGTGATTCATAATTAGTTATAATTATTATTTTTTAAAAAATTACTAAATATACAATTAATATATATAATATAATATGCAATACATAAGTCTGTCCGTTCCCAGAATATATTCTTCTAACAAATCCTGAAATATCGTAAATAAGATTAGACATCCAATTCCAAAAACCAGTAATATAAGGAGCAATAATAAATCCAAGTGCTTTATTATATCCGGCATATAAATTATGTGCCATATGTGTAGTTTCGGGTTTAAATGGTCTTTCAGCAGCATAGACAATATTAAACTGTTTTACTTTTTGTGCTTTAGCATTAGTAATTAACAACCAAGCTAAAAGTATTACAAACATTACACCAACAATTATCATAACCCAATGACCATCCCAATATCCATAAGCAGTGCTAGCCATTGTTCCTTCCCATGTTAAAGCTCCTGTTGGGAAATAAGCAGTTAAATAATTTCCTAATGGTTTTAAGATAAGTTCTGGTTTAGCCGATATTATCATTATTATAAATAAGAGTAGATATACAGGTATCAATAGCCAAATAGATATTTCTTTTACATTGCGATGTTCATCTTTAAGTTGACCAAGAAAAATAGAATAAATTAATCTAAAAAGATATAAGAAAGCAACAATCCCGGAAAATAAGACTACTATACCTTGGAAATAATATCCTTCTGAGATAATAGCATTATAAAACAACCATTTTCCTGCAAATCCTACTAATGGAGGCACTCCAGCTAAAGTAATAATAGCAATTAATACAGCAATAAACGAGAAAGGCATTCTTTTTATTAATCCACCCATTTTATACATCATAGGTGTTCCTAATTTTAATGCTATACCTCCAATAACTAAGAATAAAACTCCTTTATATAAGAAGTGAGTTATTGTATAAAACAATCCTGCTGTCCATCCAAGATGCGACATCATAGCAAGACCAAATACAATATATCCTAATTGCCCTATACTAGACCATGCCAATAATCTTTTTGCACTTTCTTGAAATGATGCTGCTACGTTCCCAATTAAAGCTGAGAGAGCACCAATCCAACCAAGAACAAATAATACATTTTTAGCATAACTTGCTTCTGCCCCCATTCCAAGAAGAACCAAAATTATTCCAAACACTCCGGCTTTCAGCAAAATTGCTGATGCCATAAAATGAATATCTGCAACAGCTTCACCATGTGCTCCGGGTAACCATATATGTAATCCGAATGATGCTGTTTTTGTCATAAATCCTAACAATATTAACGAGTATGCTAAAGTTGGATAAACAGTAATACCTGTTAAAGCTTGCAAATCGACATTACCGAAACTGGCAAAGGCTAAGGCAAAACCAAACATCATTGTATAAGAACCTCCTAAAGAAAACATTAAATAACTATATCCATGAGGGCGTGATTTCTTTCCTCTAATAAGTAGAAAATATGAGCCAATGGTCATTAATTCCCATCCATATAATATTTCGAATAGATTTGTAGCTGTTATCAGCATAGCCAAACCAGCAAACATAGCTAATGCCATTGGATAAAATCCGATTCTTTTCCCTTTGTAATAATATCCGGAGAATAATGTTATTACTGCTCCACCAAGAAATATTCCCAAGAAAATCTGACGCAATAAGTCGCCTTCAACACTTGGATATAAATATATTATATATGCAATTACTCCCGCTATTGAAATAGTGTTCTTTGTCCATGCCGGTAAAAACTCTAATAAAGCAATAACTACAATAAATAATAAAGGAATATAATTTATTGCATTAGCAGCTTCAACAAATGTACCTGTAAAATATCCAAAAGCATAAACTGCAACACCAAATATTACGGTTGGAATAATTTTATTTAAACTAACTTTAAAATCCGACAAGTTAGTATTATCAAGTTTAAGAGCATCGCTAAACCATCGTAATAAATATATACCTTCTATAAACGAGCCAACAAGAATTAAAGTCATCCATGTATATTGTCCGGATGCAGATAATTGCATTATTAACTCCCATTTTCCAAAGAAACCAGGAAATGGAGGAAATCCTAATAAGGCAAAAATAAAGGTGCCAAACAAAACCATTAGAATAGGTTTCTTACGAAGATTCGACCAATTTTTTATATTTTCTTCCTTAACTATTCCCGACAACCAGAACAAACCGGCTTTTGCTAAATAATGACTAATAAGAATTGCAAATGCAATAAATGTTAATTTTTCGCCTAAATATGGGGATAAGCCAAGAATTGTTATTAATAATCCCATTTGCCCAATTGAAGAATATCCAAGTAAACGATTTGCATTTGATTGCTTCAATCCGATTAAGTTTGAACCTATAAATGTAATAATTCCTAAAATTGAGATTATTTGAAATAAATTCTCGGGAACCATAGGTAATAATTTATACAACACAAAAAACACTGCAGAAGCCGACCCTGCAGAAATAATTGCAGAAAAGCCCGGCTTAACACTTTGGTAAACATCTAATGCCCAACCATTAGCCGGAAAAGATTTTAATTCTAGAAGTATTGCAATTAATACTAAAAATACTGCAACAGCACCACCTTTTGTAAGTAATGCATTTGAATTTATTATATCATTTATATTTAATGATCCTGTAAAATAATATATAAATATAATTCCTATTAATAACAAGCCTGATATTACTCCAGTTGCCAACATATATTTAAAACCAGAAGAAATTGAGTTTTTATTTTTATGTAAAACTATTAATCCTGCAGTAGCAATACTTTGAACTTCTAGAAAAACATATAAGTTAAATATATCTTGAGTAAGAATAATTACATTTAATCCCATAATAAAAACAAGAAAAACAATAATTACATTTTTCCCTTGTTTAACAAGAGTATTAAATAAATATATTCCTCCTAACAAGCCTATAATATTAACAAGCGATGTAAAAAAGGCTTCGTAAATACCCATTCTCAGACTAATAGAATATGGAGGTTTAAAACCGGCAGTGAAAATTTGGGCAGTATCGACATTTCCAAAATACAAGGCATAAGCCCATTGTGTAGAAATAACTGTAATTGCCGCAATAGCAATCAACATTAATACTGCTAATACTTTTTTAGGAAGATTTCCCAAAAATCCAAGTGCAAAAGCACTTCCGAGGGATATTGTAATTATATGTATTGGTGAAAGCATGCCTATATTATTTATTATTTACTATTTATTATTTACTGTTATAAGTAACAGCACTCGATTTTATACTATTTAATAATCAATTACCATTTTAAATCGCTATAATCTTTTATATCTAATGATTTTCTCTCTTTATATAACTTAAGAACATATGTTAACATAAGTGCTGTTACACCAAGACCAATTACTATAGCTGTTAAAACTAATGCCTGAGGAACAGGATCTACAATTTGATTTGCTGCATCCTTAACATCAACTGCTTTATCGAGTATTGGTGCAGTTCTGTTACGGATATACCCAATACTTACCATTACAATATGAATCCCTGTATCGAAAAGAGTAAATCCAATTACAATTTTTATAAGATTTTTTTGTGTAAGAATTGCATAAATTCCTAATAATAATAGAAGAAACCCAGTTACTATGCTTATATTTTCAATATTCAAATAATCCATTTTATTATTTTTCTTTTTGTGTTTCGTTTAAAGTACCAACAATACTAGATAATTCGGCTCCTACTTTTAATCCAATAAAAACATAGATAATAGGAATTGATCCTGCACTAAGTAGTTTTCCAAAAGTTCCTAGTTCCAATATTCTATTGTCGAGAAAACCTCCGGCAAAAACTATCCCAAGTATTCCAATAAGCACAAATGATAATCCTGATATAGATTCAATAAAAGATACAAGACGATGATTAAATTCCATATTCGGATTCGCTAAGAACATCAATGTAACTCCTGATGCAATTATAGCTCCACCCTGAAATCCTCCCCCGGGTGTAAGGTGCCCGTTTATAAATATATATGCCCCAAAAAGAAAAATTACAGGGACTAATATTTTACTGGCAGTTTGCAATATTTCGCTTGTTTCGCGCAAATTTTGTTTTCGAGCATTTTCGTCTTTCTCTTCTTTCGAAAGTTTTAGAAAAAATCCAATAATTGCAGCAGTTAAAAATAATATAACAACCTCGCCCAAAGTATCAAAACCTCTATAGCTTACAACTATTGATGTTACAATGTTTGCAGCTCCAACTTCAGTTGGCCCATTATTAACATAATACGAACCTAATTTTGATAATTCTGTGCTTCCATTAAAAGACAATATCAGATTTAAAAAAATTGCTGAAAAAGCAATAAGAATTATGAGTATAAAACCTTTTTTAAGCATTATTCTTACGTATTTTATTTAGTACATAGAAAAAAATTACAGTTGACAAACCACTTCCTATAGCGGCTTCTGTCATTGCTACATCAGGAGCAGCTAATAAAAGATACATTATTGATGCAGACAAACTAACAACTCCTGCAGCAATAATAGCTACAACAATTTTTTTTTGATATATTGCAATTATTGCCATCAATAATATCAATATCCCTAATAAACCGGCAATGATTATGTATATATTAGTCATGTTATTTATAATTACAGATTATTTTTTTCATTCTCGTCAGGAACAATATTTAAGTTTTTATTATCAAGCTTATCAACCACAGTAATTTTTGTAAGCGGCACACCAATATAGTGAGCTGCCCGAGCAAGAACATGAGACGAAACAGGATTAGTAATTAGCACAAATATCATCAACATTACTAACCTTCCCCACCATTCGGGCATGATAATTAATATCCCAAGTAAGGTTAAAAGAGTTCCAAGAGTTGTTGCCTTAGTTCCTGTTTGAATTCTATTATATATATCAGGCATTCTTACAAGACCTAATGCGCCAAGAAACAAAAATATCGAACCTATTAATGTTATTATTGCCCCTATTATATCAACTAAATTTTCCATAAATCTTATTTTTATAATCCTTTTTCGAAATATCTTGCAATAATTATTACTGAAAGAAAACTTAATAAAGCATAAACCAATGCAACATCGAGATAAATTATTCTACCCGACATAAATGAAATCATCACAATCAATGCTATCGAAATAATAGTAAGCACATCGAAAGAAATAATCCTATCGATAGTAGTACTCCCTTTAACAAATCGTACCACTGATAAAACAACAGCTAATCCTATAAAGATTAGAGAAATATATAATAAAATATTAACCATAAATTACCTCCAGATATTTTTCAAATTTTTGAACTATTTGTTTAGTAGCTTCATTAATATCATCACTTTCTACATCAATCCAATGAATAAATAATCTATCTTCAATCATTTCAATTGTCAATGTTCCGGGTGTTAATGTTATTGAATTGGCAAGAATTAATCTCCCCATCTTAGATTTTAATTTTGTTTTTACTTCAATAATGCCGGGATTAATTGGTAACGAAGGAGTAAGAACTCTTCTTGCTACATCGAAATTTGATTTTATTAGCTCAGCAATAAAAACAAAAACATAAATAATAGAAAACAATAATGCTTTAGGAGTTAATTTTAAATCATTAAAAATATTGCATTTATTACAAAATACTAATGAGATAAATAGCGAGAGAATTACTCCTAATACTATATTTTCAATATCAAACGCCTCATAATTTAGCAGTACCCATACCGCCATTAATACAATAAATGATAATATAAAATTCTTAATAGACATCTTATAATTCTTTTAATTTAACATTTACAAATCTACATATTATTTTATATATATATACAATATTATAACATGTTATATATGATATTTTTTTATAAATTTATGTCTATTATTTTGCAGACAAATGTCTATTTGTTATTTTTGTTTGATAAAGTTACTATTTAATATTTTAATTTTCAACAGCAAATGAATAATATCAAATCAAAAATAAACTGCTTCGAATGTCCTAAGAAAAATACTTGTCTCAAATACTTAACAGATACCGAGATAGAAGATATACAAAAAAACTTAGTTCAAATAAAATTCAAAAAAGGAGAGATTATATCTAAGCAATCTTCATTTATTACACATATTATGTATATCAGAGAAGGTATTGCCAAAGTATATAAAGAAACAAATTCTCAAAACAATTTAATACTAGACATTACTCCTCACGACAATTTAATAGGTTTAACATCTTTGTTTAACGACAATATTGCTCAATTTACCGTTACAGCTCTCCAAGACACTTTTATCTGTGCATTTGATAAAAAATTAATTGAAAATATAGTTTTGGAGAATAAGCTTTTTTCAAAAAAAATCATTAATCTATTAAATTCTGAGTCGCGTTTATTTTTTGATAAGGTGGTAAGCCTTACTCAGAAACAGATGAATGGAAGAGTAGCTGACGCATTAATTTGTCTTTCCGAAAGAATTTTTAATAGTTTATGTTTTGACATGATTCTTTCTCGCAAAGATCTTGCTGAATACACAGGAATGTCGACAATGAGCATTGTACGAACCATACAAAAGCTAAAAAAAGAAGGAATAATAAACGATGAAAAAGGGAAAACAGAAATATTAAAAATGGATGTGTTAAAGCAGATAAGTAAAAATGGTTAAGAAATACTAAATATCTAAAAAAACATTAATTATATGTCAAAAGTAATAAAGATTCGCAGAGGAAAAAATATAAATCTTCAGGGGAAAGCTGAAAAAATTATGATAAAGGCTAAGGTTTCTGAGACATATGCTGTTAAACCTATCGATTTTGTTGGAATAATGCCAAAGCTAGTTATTGAAAAAGGAGATATTATAAAAGCCGGCTCTCCACTATTTTTCGACAAATACCAGCCCGAAGTTAAATTTACCTCACCGGTAAGTGGTGTAATTACTTCAATTAATAGAGGGGAACGTCGTAGGATTTTAGAAATAATTATTAAAGCAGATAAAAATCAGGAATTTATAGAATTCGAAAAAGCAAATCCTAAAACACTTGACAAAGAACAAATAATTAAGAATATTCAAGAAAGTGGATTATGGCCGGCAATAAAACAACGACCATATTCAGTTATCGCCAATGCTAAAGACACACCCAAGGCTATTTTTATCTCGGCTTTCGATTCTGCTCCGCTTGCACCGGATATAGATTTTATTGTTAAAGGTGAAAAGAAAAATTTCCAAACAGGAATTGATGCATTAGCAAAACTTACAAACGGAAAGATTCACCTAAACATCAATGCAGATTATCCGGCAGCCGACACACTTACAAAAGTAAAAGATGTACAAATAAACAAATTTACAGGACCTCATCCATCAGGAAATGTAGGAATACAAATAAATAAAATTTGCCCCATTAATAAAGGAGAAATAATATGGGTAATAAATCCACAAGATGTTATTTCTATCGGAAGACTTTTTATAGAAGGCAAATATAATGCTTCGAAAATTATAGCATTAGCAGGATCGGAAGTTAAATATCCTAAATATTACAAAATAATTAATGGAGCATGCATATCGAACTTGCTAGTAGACAATCTCTTATCTAACAATAACAGGTATATAAGCGGTAATGTTCTAACAGGTACGAAGATTAACAAAAATGGATATCTTGGATATTACGATTCCTTAATCACAGTAATTCCTGAAGGTAATCATTTCGATTTTTTAGGTTGGGCATTACTGGGTTTTAAGAAATATAGTTTTTCGAGAATGTTTTTTTCGTGGCTTATGCCTGACAAAAAATTTAAACTCGACACAAACATAAAAGGAGGGAAAAGAGCTTTTGTAATGTCGGGAGAATACGAAAAATTATTTCCTATGGATATTTACCCTGTTCAATTAATAAAAGCCATTCTTATTAAAGATATCGAACTAATGGAAAAACTCGGAATTTATGAGGTGGCAGAAGAAGATTTCGCACTTTGCGAATTTGCTTGTACATCAAAAACAGATCTACAATCAATTATTCGAAATGGATTAGATTTAATGAGAAAAGAAATGACTTAAATTGCTTGTTAACTTTTATCTATTAGATATTAATTAATAAAATTTCTTTTTCAAAAACAAAAGTCAATAAATAATAACAAAATATACATTTATTAATGAAATCATTAAGAAAATATATTACTAAGATAAAACCCAATTTTGAGAAGGGTGGAAAATTAGAAAAACTTCATTCAAGTTTTGACGCTTTCGAGTCGTTTTTATTTGTTCCTGATACTGTAACATCTAAAGGCTCGCATATTCGCGATGCCAACGATATGAAACGAACAATGAGTGCTGTTATCTTAGCTTTATTACCGGCATTGCTTTTTGGAATATGGAATATTGGATATCAACATGCCCTTTCTATTGGAGAATCGGGTACAATATTAGAACTTTTCTGGTTTGGATTCTTAAAAGTACTTCCTATAATAATTGTTTCATATGTTGTTGGTTTAGGTATCGAATTTACATTTGCACAAGTACGAGGACACGAAGTAAATGAAGGATATTTAGTTTCCGGTATATTAATTCCACTTATTATTCCTGTTGACACTCCTCTTTGGATGGTAGCATTAGCTACAGCATTTGCAGTTATTATTGGCAAAGAAGCATTTGGAGGTACAGGTATGAATATCTTAAATCCGGCACTTACAGCTAGAGCATTTTTATTTTTTGCTTATCCTTCGTATATGTCGGGAAATATGGTTTGGGTTAATGGTTTATTACAAAACAAAAATATTGTGGATGGCTTTTCCGGAGCAACACCATTAGCAGAAATAGCATCAGGAAATATCGATAATATTGCATCTGTAAAAGATATGTTTTTGGGTTTTATTCCGGGCTCAATTGGAGAAACATCAACTTTAGCAATTATCATAGGTGCAATAATATTACTATATACAGGAGTAGCAAGTTGGAGAATTATGTTCTCTGTTATTCTCGGAGGATTAGCAATGGGATATATTTTTAA
The DNA here is from genome assembly GCA_964504155.1 of uncultured Bacteroidales bacterium. Taxonomy (GTDB): domain Bacteria; phylum Bacteroidota; class Bacteroidia; order Bacteroidales; family UBA12077; genus CAZDCZ01. Next base: position 10,675 of record CAZDCZ010000045.1, read on the forward strand.
TCTTTTAGCAATAAACCCATACATGGAAATTCCTCCTTATGAACATTTAATAATGGGAGGATTTGCTTTTGGTGCAGTTTTTATGGCTACTGACCCGGTTACATCTGCACAAACCAATACAGGAAAATATATTTACGGTTTTCTTATAGGGATATTAGCAATAATTATCAGGGTATTAAATCCGGCGTATCCTGAAGGTATGATGTTAGCCATTTTATTAATGAATATTTTTGCTCCATTAATAGATCATTACGTTATTGATGCGAATATTAGAAAGAGATTAAGAAGAGCTAAAGCAAATTAAATACTGATTAATTTAATAATTGTTTACAACAAACATTTACTATTCGCTTCATTCTAAAATTATTATTAATATATAAGAAAATTTGAACAAAGAAATGTTAGAATACAAATCATCAAAATATAAAATTATAAACAGATGAAATCATTTAGCAATACCTATATATTTATTTTTTCGACAATAATGGTTATTATAGTAGCTGCATTATTATCAACTGCAGCAATATTTTTACAACCTCTACAAAAGAAAAATATTGAAATAAATAAAAAACAAAATATTCTTTCGTCGATAAATATTGAAAGCACACCCAAAACAGCGAATGAAAAATATTCTAAACATATAATAAATAGCTATGTTATCGATTATAAAGGAAATACAAAAAAAGGAACAGATGCCTTTAAAATAAATTTAAAAAAAGAAATAACAAAAAATATAGAAGACATAAACCTTCCTATTTATGTTGGTTCTGTTGAGAAAAACGAAAAAGTTTATATTATTCCAATTAGAGGAAAGGGTTTGTGGGGTCCAATTTGGGGATACATCTCTTTTAAGAATGATTTTAACACAATATACGGAGCGAATTTCAGTCATAAAAGCGAAACACCCGGACTTGGGGCAGAAATTGCAACGACTAGTTTTCAAGAACAATTTATCGGCAAAAAAATATTCGACAAATCAAACAAATTTATTTCTGTTAGTGTAATGAAAAATGGGACAGCAGACCAAACATCAGAATACGAGGTTGACGGAATATCCGGAGGAACAATAACAAGTAAAGCTGTGCAAAAAATGATTTTTAATATTATTGAAAATTATAAAGCATATTTTAAAGATCAAATTAAACAACAAAAATTATTATCAGAAACTAAAAAATAGAATTATTATATACTTTAAAAATTCATAACTTTTTGAAATATAACTAATCATGAATAAAAAAAAAGAACCACTTTTTTCGAGCAAAAATATTAAATTGCTTACAGAACCCCTAAACAACAGTAATCCTATTACTGTTCAGGTATTAGGAATTTGTTCTGCTTTGGCAGTTACAGTAAAACTAAAACCGGCATTTGTTATGGCCTTATCGGTAATGTTTGTTCTTGCTATTTCTAATGTAATTATCTCGTTACTTAGAAAAACAATACCTCCCCGAATAAGAATTATTGTACAACTTATAGTTATTGCAACTATGGTAATTTTAGTAGATCAATTACTAAAAGCATTTTTATTCGATATTAGTAAACAATTATCGGTATTTGTTGGTCTGATAATTACAAATTGTATAATAATGGGACGATTAGAAGCATTTGCATTATCGAATAAACCATGGACATCTTTTCTCGATGGCATTGGGAACGCTGCCGGATATGGAATAATTTTACTTATTGTTGCATTCTTTAGAGAATTATTAGGTTCAGGAACAATTTGGGGATACAAAGTAATACCGGAAAGTTTTTACAATTTCGGATATCATAACAATGGATTAATGATATTACCTCCAATGGCATTAATTGTATTAGGAATAATAATCTGGGTACAACGCTCGAGAAATAAAAAACTTATTGAAACAAAATAATTACAATTTACTAATTAATAGATAATTATAAATAAATATATGGAAAACCTAATTAACATATTCGTAAAATCGATTTTTATCGATAACATGATATTTGCTTATTTCTTAGGTATGTGTTCATATCTTGCTGTATCGAAAACAGTAAAAACATCAACAGGATTAGGAATTGCGGTTATCTTTGTTTTAGGCTTTACTGTACCGCTAAACTATTTAATCGAGAATTATATATTAAAAGAAGGAGCTTTAGAATGGTTAAATCCAAGATTCGCAGATGTTGATCTTAGCTTTTTAAGCTTTATACTTTTTATTGCAGTAATTGCATCTATGGTTCAATTAGTTGAAATGATAATAGAGAAATTTTCTCCTGCGTTATATTCTTCATTAGGTATATTTTTACCACTAATAGCAGTTAATTGCGCTATTTTAGGAGGTTCGTTATTTATGCAAGAAAGAGCATATAATACTTTAGCCGAAGCAACGGTATTCGGACTTGGTTCCGGTGTAGGATGGTTTCTTGCAATTGTTGGAATTGCTGCTATTCGCGAAAAAATTAAATACTCAAATGTTCCTGACCCGTTAAAAGGACTTGGAATAACATTTATAATCACAGGATTAATGGGTATAGCTTTTATGGGATTTATGGGAATACAGTTTTAATTGTTAACTATTAAAAATTTGTTACATACAACAAAATCATTATTATAATTAAATTACTTAATAATAAAAAATAGCTTGATTAATAAACTAAAGGCTACGAATTAACAAGCAATAGCTTTTTGTAATTGGGAATTAAATTTCAGAAATGACTAACAGCCAAAAGTTAAATTAAAAAACATAAAAGAAATGACCTTATTAACATCACAATTCACTATAATTCTGCTAAGCATTGCTGTGTTTCTAATAATAATATTATCGTTAGTACTAATGTTATTATTTGCTAAAAAGAAACTTACTCCTCAAGGCGAAGTTCAACTTACAATAAACGACGAAACAATAACAGTAAATTCAGGCGAAACAATTTTAAACACATTATCGAATAGAGAAATCTTCTTACCTTCGGCATGTGGTGGCAGTGGAACATGCGGTATGTGTAAATGTCAAGTAATAGAAGGTGGAGGAAGTATACTGCCAACAGAAACAGGTTTCTTTACCCGTAAAGAACAAATGAATTATTGGAGACTTGCTTGTCAAGTGAAAATTCGTGATAATATGACATTAAAAATCCCTAAAGAAATTATGGGAATTAAAAAATGGGAATGCGAAGTTATCTCAAATAATAATGTTGCTACATTTATTAAAGAATTTGTTGTAAAATTACCCGAAGGAGAAACATTAGATTTTAATTCAGGAGGATATGTTCAAATTGATGTTCCGAAAATTAATATTGATTATAAAGATTTTATTATCGACGAAAAATTTAAAAACGAATGGGATAATTTTAATATGTGGAAATTATCGATGAAAAATCCCGAAGAAACATTCAGGGCATACTCTATGGCAAATCATCCTGCCGAAGGAAATATTGTTAAACTAAATATTAGAATTGCCACACCTCCTTGGGATAGAGGTAAAGGAACATTCAAAAACATAAATCCGGGTATATGTTCATCATATATTTTCTCTCGTAAACCAGGCGACAAAGTTACTTTATCGGGTCCATATGGAGAATTTTTTATTAAAGACACTGAAAATGAAATGATATATATAGGTGGTGGAGCGGGAATGGCTCCTCTCCGCTCTCATATTTTCCACTTATTTCATACTTTAAAAACAAATAGAAAAGTTTCTTATTGGTATGGAGCACGTTCAAAACGTGAAATTTTTTATGAAGATGAATTCAGAAAAATCGAGAAAGAATTCCCTAATTTCTCTTTTAATATTTCTCTTTCTGAACCTAAAGAAGAAGATAATTGGAACGGATTAACCGGATTTATTCATCAGGTTGTTTACGATGAATATCTTTGTAAACATAAAGAACCCGAAGAAATAGAATATTATCTTTGTGGCCCTCCAATTATGAACGATGCTGTTCAAGATATGCTCTATAATCTTGGTGTACCCGACGAAATGGTCGATTTCGATGATTTTGGAGGATAAAATATTTTGATTCTCATAAAAACGGATAATTATAATTGTTATCCGTTTTTTATTTCCCCAGATTATACATTACTTTTGCGAAATATTTAATTATTTATTCTCTGTATTATGAACAAAATAAAATTGTTAGTATTTATTATAGCCTTTCTAACAAGCTCATGCCAACGAAACAATATTAAAATACAAGGATTTACACAAGGTACTACGTATAGTATTACCTATATCTCGAACAAAAATATTAATTATAAAGAAAATGTCGAAAATTTACTTGCCAAGTTCGATACTTCTCTTTCTACATATTTGCCAGTTTCCACAATTTCGAGAATTAACTCGAATAAAAGTAATTCTACAGATTTATATTTCAGAACAGTTTTTAATAAATCGCAAGAAATAGCCGAAGAAACAAACGGAGCATTTGACATAACAGTTGCTCCCATAGTTAATGCATGGGGATTTGGCTTTTCTAAGAAATCGGATATCGACAGCTTATTAATCGATAGTCTTTTACAATATGTAGGATATTCAAAAGTTCAAATAATAAACAATAAGCTTATTAAATCTAACAAAAATATTATGATAGATATGAATGCTATTGCTCAGGGATATTCGGTAGATGTGGTTACCGATTTTCTCGACAATAAGGGTATTGATAATTATATTGTAGAAATAGGCGGAGAATTGAAAACAAAAGGGGTTAATTATAAAAAAGAAAAATGGAGAATTGGGCTTGATAAACCTATAGATAATAATAACATTCCGGGAGAAAACCTCCAGGCTATAATTAAATTAGAAAATAAGGCTCTTGCCACTTCAGGTAATTATCGTAAGTTTTATAAGAAAAACGGAATAAAATACTCACACACAATAAATCCGAAAACAGGATATCCGGTAAACCACTCCCTGCTGAGTGCTACGGTAATTGCTGACGATTGTATTTCTGCCGATGCCTATGCAACTTCTTTTATGGTTATTGGCTTAGATAAAAGTCTAGATTTCTTGAAAAAACACTCCGAATTAGAAGCGTATTTTGTTTATAGCGATGCAGAAGGAAATTTAAAAGTACGATATACTAAAGGATTAAAAAACTCGATAATTGAACTAGATTAAACATCTTAGATATTATGAAAAACTAACAACACCCACGAGAACAAGTAGATTTACCATCAATCTTATCTCGCAATTTTCTCTCTTCGTAACTGGCACAAAAAACACCACGTTTAGCCATTTCTTTATTTTTACCAATAGCTGTTTGAACAAAACGTCCGTTCTTTTTTACAATAATTCTAATTCCCATTGCTAATAAAGCAATCAATAATATAGCTACTGTAAGAATAAATATTTCTAAAAACATAATTTCCTAATTTTTCTCAAAGATAATTAATCTAGTTAATAAGTTAAGTTCAATATTTTTATTTTTTCGGATAATTAGTAATTGTACGAATATCTCTATAAACGGGTTTTAACTTTTTGTACATTTTTTCTAAAGTTTTTTGTAAATATCTCTATTTTCGGGTATAGGATTATACACTTCACCAACCCTACACATATTAGCTATTGCGGTCTCGAAATCGGTGTACATTTTTAATCCAACAGCAACAACGGTTGGCTGGGTAGATGTATTTACTCGCCCAAATCGTAAAAAACTTATAATTGATTCGTTGCAATATTGTATAAAGAATAAAGGCTTGATTGTTTTTGCCTATTGTTTAATGCCAAGTTATTTACATATAATATGCACGGCAGAAGGCAAAGTGTCTTTATCTGATGTTTTGCGTGATTTTAAGACATTCTCATCAAAAAATATAATTAGTCAAATAAAAGAAGCGCCCGAGAGCAGAAGATTATTTATATAGTTCTGCAAGAAATTATGTAGAATTAAATAGTTTCCTTGATGTTTTTGTGCTAGATTATAAACCACTAATTCAAAATTGAAAATGATTGTTTTCGATAAAGGCACGGACAACATGTCTGCGCCAACAGGGATGAATGCTAATTTCTTTTTCTCCAACTTCTACGTCTTTAATCTCAAAATAATCAAATATCGCTGTTGGTAATAATAGTCTAATTAAACTATTGAAATGTTCGTTATCTGAAAGCATAAATCTATTGTATTGGTAAACTACAAAGATTCATTTTTTTCTTTTCCCACAACTTTATGAAGTGTCCCGGCAATAGGCGATATTCGGTAAATTATTGGCAGTAAACAACCAATAATAGTGTAATTAAAAAAATTAATTACACCATTATAACTATTGTACAATTAAACAGAAGTATTATAAATTTTCTCTTGTATTTCAACAATATCTTCAGGTGAATTAATATATGCGAAAGCTTTTTGATTTTCGTTGGTGTTATCTAAATAAAAATATCTTTTTCGAACAAGTTTCAGAAATTCTTTTGGAGAATATCTATCGGAGTTTGTTAAGTATTTGTCGAGTTCTTTAAAAATATTTTTATTATAAATAGAATGTAAATGATTGATGTTATTATTTATTCGAGGCAAACACACATTTGCTGTATTACTTTTATAAAATTTTATTTGTTCAAGAATAATATCTCTCGACAAACAAGGCATATCTCCTGCAAAAACAAATATCGAGTCGTTATTAACAGTACTTAAAGCAGCATGAATACCTCCTAAAGGTCCTTTATTTTTTAATTTATCGGGAACAATCTTAAATTGCTTAAAAGACTTAAAATCTTCGGGAGTATCGGTAATAATAATAATTTCGTCGAAAATATCGTTTAATACTTTTAACATTCTCACAATTATTCTTACTCCACTAATTGTAACATTTGCTTTTGATTTTCCTTTAAACCTGATGTTATTTCCACCGGCAAGTATTGCAGCCGAAATTTTATCTTTATCTATAGAAGTTTGCATAAAAAATATTTTAATAAACTAATATTTTCCTACAAATAAATAAAATATTCTAGGAACAAGCTAAATAATGAAAAATATATCACAATGTCAAATCATAAATTACAAGCCTGATTTTCTGTGTGTTACAAGGATACTTTTTCTATTACAAAAAGGATATATGAAAATATGACATAATTAATTGAATAAATACTGATTAATATATTATTAGAACAATTAACTATTTTTTACAAACCAATATCTACAGCTATTTCCTTCATAGCATTAAGAGCTAATTCTGCAAACTCATTAAGGGGGATTCCTATTTTTTCGCATTCGAGAATATTATCGCGACTTACCGATGCAGCAAAAGCTTTCTGTTTCATTCGTTTTGTAACAGATTTTACTTTTACATCTTCAATTTTTTTATTTGGATATACAAGAGCCGTAGCATATATAAGTCCGGTAATAGTTTCTCCTGCCGCCAAGGCATGTTGAAACTCTGTTTCGCGAACTAAACCTGTTGCTTCTTCGTTATGCATCTTAATTGCATCAATAATATCGGCATCAATATTATTTTCTTCAAGAATTTTCACTGCTTCCAGAGCATGTCGTTTTGGGTCGGCATTAGTAATTTCAACATCAATATCGTGCAACAAACCTGCCAAAGCCCACTTATCACAATCTCTATTTAATTTTTTGGCTAATGCTTTCATCACAGCCTCCGAAGAAAGACTATGATATATCATTTTCTCGTTTGTTACATATTTTTTAAGCAATTGTAAAGCATCTTCTCTTTCCATAATTATTTATACTATAAGTTACAAACTATAATATTCGTTAAATTAATGAATATCGATACTATGAAGCATGTAAATTAAATGGAATAAAGTTTTTGTTATTTCGGTCATATATTCTGTTACGGCTTTTACACTTCCGGGTAAAGTATATACTAAACTCTGGTCTATAACTCCGGCCACACCTCGGCTAAGCAATGCATTAGGTTTTTCTGCTCCATATTTCAATCTTATCATTTCCATAACTCCCGGAATTTCTTTATCGAGCATTGGTTGAATTGTATCGACAGTAATATCGCGCATTCCAATTCCTGTTCCACCGGTAGTAATAATAATATCTATATTTTCTGTTTTTGCTTTCGAAACTATTTCTTTCAATCTCTTAGCATCATCCGGAATTATTTCAGATACTATTTCAAAAGGCATATTTTTCTTTTTAAAGAAATTCTCAAGCATAGTACAAACAAGCGGACCACTTTTGTCGTCGTACTCTCCATTGCTTGCCCTATCGCTAAGAGTAATTACTAATGCATTAAATGTTTTGGGAATATATTGCATTTCGTCATTGGCCTTAATTACTCCGGGTTTAATAACCCTACAAAATACACCTACACGTGGCATAACATAATTCCCTAGCTCACGAAATCTATCGTGAAAAGGTTTTCCTACTTGAGTTACTTCAATTTCAGCATCTCCAATTACAAATCTGTCGAAAGGAACAATATTTAATTCGTCGAGTCCCAAAACTGTAATATTCTCTGCAAACTCGCCAAAATCGGCATCTCTACCTTCTGTATGCTTAATAAATAAATCGATATGTGATTTATCAATAATACTTATTTGTCGGTTCCACGATCCGGCATGAACATCACCTTCTACTCCTTTATTGGTTAATACTAACTCTTTAACAGGATATTTTCGGCTATGCTTATCTGATAAATTCACCGAGAGTATATTTATTTTATTCATCTCTTAGTTTTTTGAGAAATAATATATTTTATCGTTATTTTTTATAATTCCACCTTTTATGACTTTACAAAAGATACCTTCTTTTGGCATAACACACTTACCAACAGCAGAAAAAATAGCACAACCTTCGCCATGACATTTTTTACCTATTTGAGTAAGTTCTAGTTTCACACTTTCGCCAATTTCTAAGATATCTCCGGGTTTCATTTCGAACAGAACTAAACCGCTGGTAGTTATATTTTCTGCAAATTCGCCAAAATCGACATCTCTGCCTAAAACACCTTTAAATCGCTCGATACTTTCTTCGGCCAATAAACTTATTTGTCTATGCCAATTACCGGCGTGAGCATCATCTTGAACTCCTTTTTCGTTAATTATTATTTGATTAACCGGTTTTTTTACAACACCCTTATTCTCTGATATATTAACAGAAATTACTTTCCCTAGATTTTGCATATTTTATGTATAAAATTATATTGTAAAAATATAAAGTATTTTCATATTATACTAAAAAAAAAAATCTGAAACAGACAGTAATTTGATATAAGATGAAAAGATTCTTTATCCTTTAAATTTTTTAACAATAACTTTTGGAACAGGGTCGTATCCTGAAGTTCCCCAAGGATGGCATTTCGACAATCTTTTAATTGCCATCCACATACCTTTAAACGGACCATGAAGTTTTACAGCTTCAACAGCGTATGTAGAACATGTAGGCACATGACGACACGAAGCCGGTGTATATGGAGATATTCCCCATTTGTAAAAATAAATGGGAATAAGAAATATTATACCTAACACCTTCTTTATAATCTTCATAAACTAATTATTTGTGCAAAAATAAACATTAATTAATATTTTCTCATACACAAACTATTTATTTTTTTAACCGTAAAACGCTCAATGTTCTTCGCAATATTCTCTATAATAAAAAAATCTTGCAAAATATAATATTGCTGATAGAATACTGACTTCAGAATTTCAAATTAACAGTTTCTTTCTAGCTTTGTATTGCCCAAAGTTAAATGCTGTTTTAGTAATTTTTTGATTATTAATAAAAATTTGGATTACAAGATAGAAGGTTATTATTAATATGTTTTTTTATTTTTGTAAAGAATCATATTATTACACTGTGAGAAACTCAAACAAAAATATTATTGAGGGAAAAACCTATTCGTTTAAGATAATTAAGTTAGTTAAATTATCTAAGAATGAAGAGTTTTTCATTTTAGAAAGCTCTTTGGGAAGAAGACATTTACTAACTTCGAAATATTACAAAAGATATGGTTTCGAAAAAGGGCAAACTATAAATTGCAGAGTAGATAAAATAAATTGTTCTGGAAAAATATTTCTAGAACCGGAACATCCTCATCATAAACAAGGTAAATTTTACTATTTCGAAATTAAAAATATAGAAAATCAAACAAATAAATTTGGCGAACAAGTTAGCAATATTACAGTAATCGACAATTTAGGGAATGATGCAATATGTAATATTGACAAAAATACAGCAGCCAATTTCAATGTTGGAGAATTAATTAATTGTAAGGTTCAACGAATAAAAAAAGGCACATTATATCTAAGTCATAATAGTGTACATAACAAAATTATACTTAGACACGGGAAATATTATGATTTTAAAATATCGGATATAAAAAAACTCTCCGACAATAAAACATATTACATTCTTCTCGACAACAATAAGAATAAATATATACTCGATTATGAATTCTACGATAACTACAACTTTAGAATTGGGCAATCGATAAAATGCAGTATTGTTAAATTCAGTTCGAAGGGATATTATTTTTTAGAACCACAACATCCTTTTTACGAAATAAATAAAGAATATTTTTTTAAATTTATTAAACAAGAAAAGACTTCTATAACTAATGAGAATGAAGAGTACACAATAACTGTAGAAGATATATTCGGAAATGAGATTAAATTTACTAGCGATAAAGATATTTTATCGGGGGAAAAGGCTTTACAAGAAATAAAATGCAAGGTTGATGGACTAAAAAAAGGAAAAGCATTGCTTTCCCTTATAGAATAATTCATGCAAAATAAAATCGTGAAATTGCAAATCCGCAATAGTTGTTTTTTAGTACTGATGAGACATTAAATCTCTTCACCAGAATAAAATATCTCGAAAGATATCTCCATTACGCTATCGCTACAGTAGATATGACAAGGTATAAAAAAGATTGTCAGATGATTTTGTGAAAATGCACACGATATAAATAAATTGCAATTTTCATTATTCTTTTATTTCTCCTGTAAAAAACTCTTCTAGTTCGGATAATGTTGATTCTGTTTTTTGAACATCTTTTATAATTTTACCCCTTTCGAGTATAACTAGTCTTTTGCAAACATCGGTTATATTATCTAAATCGTGGCTTGAAATTAAAACTGTTATATTGTTTTTAGCTGCAAATTCTTTAATTATCTTACGCAATTTGAATTGCGATGAAGGGTCGAGATTAGCAAAAGGTTCATCCAGAACAATTAATTCAGGGTATCCTAATAATGCGCCAACCACGCCTAGTTTCTTTTGATTTCCTTTTGATAAATCGCGAATAAATTTCTTTTTATCAAGAATTTCATCATTAAAAAACTCTTTAAAATCATCTAAGAATATTGATATATCATTAGCATTCATACCACGTAATTCGCCAATAAAATTAAAATATTCATTTGGAGTAAGATATCCAATAGTAAAACTTTCGTCGATATAAGCACCGGTAAATTCTTTCCAATCTTCGGTTTCTGCAATATCTATTTTGTTTAGAAAAATCTTCCCCTTTGATGCTCTTATCAAATCAAGTACTAAAGAAAAAAAAGTAGTTTTCCCAGCACCATTGTTCCCAACAATTCCAAAAACTTCTCCCTTTTTTATTATTAATTCAGGAATATCCAAAACTATTGTTCCATTATATGCTTTTTGTAAATTTATTGTCTGAATCATAATTAACTATTTTTATATGCTGAAATCATTATATGTTTCTTAGATAAATATTTTTTTGTAAAATAATCTATTAGTCGAGGATGTAATATTATACCAATTAGCCCAAGTACTCCCAAGGTACTATATGCTACAACACTTCCAAAAATGGCCGATAATATACCATATAAAGCTAAAGGCCCCAAAATAATTGGGAAAACCATTAGCCACTGTGCAGCACCCGAACCTTGATAATTAAACATAGCTCCACGTTCTAAATCTATTGCTTTACGACTGCCTAAACCAAGAGCAAATATCACGAAAGTATTTACACCTACATTATATAACATTACCACAAAGTGTATATATAAAACTTTAGGTGTAATTAAAATATATGCTAAAGAAAACAGGTAAAAAACAATATTAGTAACAGTAATTAGAAAAAATGCCGATTGTAATATTTGTTTCATTTTAATATTCTGCGACATTAAAAATGGATAATAGCGACTATGCCAAGCAGGGAAAAATTGTCCGTACATCATTCCAAAAATACCTATCATAAACATACCTCCAATAACCAAAATAGTTTCCGGAACTTCACCGTTATCGGGTTTATACAAAATTAACCCATAAAAAATGAATAAAACAGACATCATCGCTGTTGTTCGCGGACGCTTATTTCTGACTATCATTTTAACTTCTAGTGATAACATCTTTCCATATTCACCAACTTGATTAAGCCAAGAGAAATCGTGCTTAACTCCTTCTTTCTTCTTTTGAGAAAGTTCATCAAGATAAAATCTATTAATAAGATATTTATAATTTATAAAATAACTACCAATTAAACTTATAATAAAAACTACTATTAGTAATGGATTTAATATAATAAAATCGAATATCTTTCCGAAACTTGCAGTAATATCAAAAACATTATAATAATCGATAGTAAAAATACCAAACGCAAACAATAAAAAACCATAAAATAGCATAGTTGACTCGTTAGTACGCCATTTTACATAAATTGCAAGAAAATGATTTATAAAAATCATTAATAATAATGAAGCTAACCAAGCAATAAAAGCATAAGTATCTAATATATTTATTGCAACTTTTAGTGCAAAAGGAAGAATTAAAAACAATGGCAAGATATTAAAAAAATGAAATACCGATTTATTTAACATATACCTAGCAATACGTTTTCGTTTAACAGGAACTATTAAAAAAGCTTTAAAACCGAATGTAGGAAGATTTTGTACCATAATTCGAATAACAAACTCTGACCCTATATAAATAAAAATAAGTGAATTAAAAGCTGAAATTGGAGATTGCGAAGGAAAATTATTTTCTATGTATTCGCTCAGGTTAAACCCCACTATCAATGCCATAAAAGAAAAGTATATTGCTATAAAAATAAGCACTCCTTTTGTGGCCATATTTTTTCGCAAATTGGCAGAACGTATTAATTCTCTCCATGCAAAATAAAAAAGATTCCGTTTCATATATATTCAATTTATATTATATACTAACTATCAGCACCTTATGTTTAGCGATATATTATATCAATGTTTTATCGTTCTTTTTACTAAAAGATAATATATCGTCTATCTAACAATACAAACAAATCAAAACTGAGCAATTCCATCAAACTCCCCACAACTACAGTAATTACAAGATACTAAATTAATAATTTATCACAGATAATGGTTTAAAACAAACTATTTTAAAAAATCGCTTCTAAGTATTACCATAATTTAAATCTAAAGTAAAATATAAAATAATTGAAATATCTGTTTTGTTTTTTTATAAACACAAAAATCACAAAACGCACAACAGCTCTACATGTCGCCCTACATCTGTTTTTTCTTTCACAATACAAACTAAAAATAAAAGAAAAATACTATATTCTTTTCTTAATTATGTGATTTGAAAGTGTACTTTTGCACCCCAAAATTAAGTCTCTCAAAGTTATTTTAAAGTTATTATTTACAACTTTCTATTATAAACTTTTTGAGACACTTTTTTTTCAATATCAAAAAAATAATTTTAATAATAACATAAATAATATAAGTGAATAATAAAATGGAAAATTTTGATTTATTAATTATTGGAGGTGGCCCGGCTGCGGTTACAATTGCAAAAACCATACAAGATAAAATGAAAGTTGCAATTATCAGACCTGAAGATCATTCTATGATTTATTGTGCTATGCCTTACGCAATTGAAAAATTAATATCATTAGAAAAAACATTAAAAGAAGACACTGTAGTTACTAACGAAAAAGTTGAATTAATAAGAGATAAAGTTATTTCTGTTAATTTCGAAAATAAGACAGTAGCAACAGAAAAAAATATCATAATTAGTTATGATAAACTTGTTATTGCAACAGGAGCTAATCCGATATTACCTCCAATAGAAGGACACGACTTAAATAATGTGATGACATTTAAGACAGAAGAGAATTTACGAGAGATAATGACCAAAGTTGACAATGGCTTAAAAAAAGCTGTTATTATTGGTGCAGGAGCAATTGGAATTGAATTAGCCCAAGCTTTAAACGAAAGAAATGTCGAGACACATCTGGTTGACATGGCAAAGCATGTTCTTCCGAACATGGTTGATACTGAGATGATAAAAGAAGCGCAAGAATCTCTTGTAAAATCGGGTATTAATTTACATTTAGAAAGTAAAGTTGAAGCTTTAAAAGGAACAAAAACAGTTAAAGAAGTAATACTTGGAGAAAATCAAAGCATAAAATTTAATCTTTCGGATAATACTAATTCTTCTGATGGAGAAGAAATCCCCGGACTTGTTGTATTTGCAGTTGGCATGAAACCAAATGTACAAATGTTTAACAATACAAATCTTAAGATAGAACGTGATGGTATTGTTGTAAATAACAAAATGGAAACAAATATTAATGATGTCTATGCTGTTGGCGATTGCTGTCAGTTTACCAGTGGAATTACAGGCGAAGTGCTTTCAGGAAAACTTGCAACTAATGCTGTTCCAATGGGGAAAATATTGGCTCAGAATATTTTGGGGAAAAATACTGTATACTCCGGATTTTTTAATGGAGCAGCAACTAAAATAAACGATTATTTTATTGGAGGAACAGGTTTTTCAGAAGAAGCAGCAAAAAGATTTTTTGATATTGAAACAGGAAACGCTAATTTAACTACAGCTTTCCCAATTATGCCAAGTGCTAAAAAAGTAAAATTAAAACTAATTGTAGATAGCAAAACACGTAAAGTAGTAGGAGGACAATTTATTAGTGGAATGCCGGTTGCCGACAAGGTTGATCAAATAACTATGGCTATTCAATATGGCATTACTATTGATCAATTAGCTAGTTTCTCTTATTCATCGCAACCATATCAATCTTTTTACCCTGCAAATAACTTAATAATAAAAGCTGCAGAAGAAATCTTGAAAAAATTAGATAATAAACAAACAAAATTAGAAGAAGATATCTTAACCTCGGTTTGCGCAAATTAAACATTATGCAAATTACTTAAGTTAAGCGTATTGTAAATACAAACTAACAATTTGCACAATTTTTTATAAAAATATAGCGATGTTAATTTATTAGGAAATTATTCTTACAAATTAACATCGCTTATTTTATTTGTAACTTAACTAAATATCTGTTTTTGTTTTCTCTATTAAAGTAACATTTTCTATTACCATATTCTTAT
>CAZDCZ010000046.1:0-2357 GCA_964504155.1 uncultured Bacteroidales bacterium
TTAAATGCCATTCTAAACGAGTTTAAATTTTATGACTTTTTAGAGTGGACTCAACATTACAATAGGCGATATTATTACAATAATTCCTATTCACTCGTGCTTAACTGCCAATTTAATGCAAGCCTACTTAACTTTCGACGATGAAGAAATATATCATCTTTCATCTGAAAAAGCCGTTATTTAATCTTGTTACAAACAAATTATAACATAAAATCGATATAATATGTGGAAGATATATTGAAATACAGAAGACAAAAATAATAGAAAAACGATTTAATGTATCATTTCACAAATTACAAAATGGTAAAAAAGAAATAAAAATTTCATTTATCAAATCTTTTTTTTCTGAATTTTCAAAATTTAAAAAACAAAAAAATTGGCTTAGCTAAGCCAATTTTTTTTCACATTGTTTGTTAAGATACATGATTTACAAAAGTTAAAAATTAGACTTTACAGTAAACGTAATTCGAACTACAATGCTTGAATTTACTACTGTCTCGGTAATTATTTATGAGCCTTTGTTAGCAATTGTTATTGTTTATCATAATATTATTTTTATTTATACGCAATCCTGTTTTCTTATGATAAAAAATAGTTACTATTATTGTTAAAGCTATCGTTAATATTCTAAATGTATTTGTATAAGCTCCACCAATTGCATTGTCGCTTACTTCAAATAAAATCCAAGATAAATTCATAAATGTGTGTAAAAATATCGGCACCCATAAATTATTATCCCATTCGATATATAACCACGAAAACCAAATAGCTCCTATTGATGTTACTAAAAACACACTCGTCTCTTCAAGAAAAGTAGAACCCTGATAAAGATGTCCGAACCCAAAAAATAATGCTCCAATAATAGAGGCAGGAATAAATCCCCAACCTAATTTTCTAAATAAAATACCAAACAAAAAGCCTCTAAAAAAATATTCTTCCATAAAGCCAGCGATAATTGTTTTATGAAGTAGTGATGCTATTTTCAAATTCTCATCAATTTTCCCGATAATTACAGAACTGATGAACATAGGCGATACTGTAATGGCCGTAAATATTAGTCCTTTAATAAAATTTTTATTTACGCCAATATTTTTAAATATATCCTTAAATCCATATAATATCCCCAAAACAATAATTGTTGGTATTATCCACCAGATATAAGAATAAAATATATTGTACAAGCTAGAAGAGAATGATGTTGTAAAAAAAATATCTGATATATGCTTTCCAAATGCAGCAAATAAAAATATCAGGATAATTATAACTGAGTATTTTATGTTTTGTTTCATAGTTCTTTCTTAATTATATTTTATAGGATGATTCAACATTATTAATATATAAATGGGATAATTTTTTTTGTAGTTTCTATATAATCTAAGTATTCTGAACCAAAATGCTCAATTAATACTTTTTCTTCAATCTTTATTCTAATTACAAAAGCAATAAATATTAAAGTAAGTATTAATACTAGCGAAAATAAATTATTAAGACTAATACCAAAACCAATAAACGATAGTATAGAAGAAGCATAAGACGGATGTCTTAAATGTTTATAAAATCCATCTTTTTTAAGTATATGATTTGATTTGATAGTTACATTAACTGTGAAAAAATTACCAAGTGATTTAATAATTATAAGTCTAAAAATAATACCCAAAAATATTAATGAAAGACCAAAGTATTCGATAGAAGAGTTTCTTAAAATGGGATAAAAATATTTATTTGAAATATAAATTGCAGTTGGAATACTAATTATAATTATTATCCAGATAAAATAAACAGAACCTTTATCAACGTTCTGTTTATCTGTTTTTTTTGAGCGTAAAAGTCTGTTTAGAATAATTTCTGAAACAAACCAAAGACTGTACGTTGTAATAAATAATATATTCATAAGCTATTTATTTTTATTAATTTCATTTTTAGTATTTTATATATAATCACACTACTTCTTTTTAATAATTGCTAACTACTTGTTCCGGTACCAAAACCTCCAATAAACAAGTTATTCGAAAACAGAGCTGCACCCTGTCACCCAATCAAAACAAAGGGAGAACTTTCAAGGCTCAATATATTCATACTTACTCCACCAAATCCTCCAATAATTTGCAAATTTATTGGTTTATCATCTTGTGCATTTATTGCATTATATAAAAATGCTATTGCTATAATTAATATTATCCTTTTCATGATTATATATTTTTCTAATTTCCTATAAATATTATTATCAACAAATTACTTTACGGAATTATTAAAGAGTTTTGGTAATCGTTTATTTCTAGCAATTACAAAGAAACCAACAGCATAAATTCCTATATTAAAAATGCTTATAGAGAAAATACCTATAGAAAATATACCTA
>CAZDCZ010000046.1:2457-25207 GCA_964504155.1 uncultured Bacteroidales bacterium
ATACCTATAGAAAATATACCTACAGAAAACACTCCAATTGAAAAATTCCCTGCTGCAAATATTCCTGCTGCAAAATTCCCGACAGCAAAATAATTAAAACTATAATCTCCGGCAGAAAACATACTATCTACAGTAAAATTTAAAATTATTCCTGTAATAAATAATACACTTGCTAAAACTACTATCCAATACTTTTTCATTTTATTAATTTTTTAGTTAAACATTAAAATTTTATTAGATTAATTCTTTTGCAAGTATAAAGGGCTTTGTAACCCGAAACAAATTTATGTGATGAAGGCTTAGCTTTTGTGATAAGTAACAAAGCTGTGTGATGAATAACTAAAATTTGGGATAGAAAACAAATTTCTATTGAATATTTGTAGATACTTAAAATAACGTTAAGCGTTTTAACTATTTATTTTTTTCTTCTTTATTTAATAGTAAAAAAAATGTCCGATAAATATAAAATACGAGATAAGGATAAAGCATACCTGCCAACCGGCAAGGCAGGCTTTGTAACATTAACAATTGTTGATTGGATAGATGTATTTACGAGAAAAGAACAAAAGTTAATTATATATGGATAGGAATGTAAAAGGCACGGATTACAAATCCGCGCCAGCCTTTAGGTCAATAATTTTAAAAAAAATCAATTTCATAAACAATACAATAACAAATTAATTCAGAGCAAACTATTTTTTTGTTATTGTATTGTTAAAACTATTAAGATAACCACGAGAAACAGGAATAATATCTTTACAATTTCGTAGTTTTAATCTATATCCTTGCGAATTGCCATCGATATTTTCGATTGCATTTAAATTTACAACAAATGCCCTATGACACTGTAAAATCGACAAGTATTTTGTAAAATCATTTACTATCTTGGTTAAAGTAATACGTAATAATTTCGACTTCATTTCTTCGTTAAGAATATAAAAAACTTGCACATAATTACCTTGCGATTTAATATACAGTAAATCAGATAATGCAATTTTAAGATTCTCATCTTTGTTATCAGATATTATTTCTACATATTCTTTGTTAGTAATAATATCATCATTCTTAATTATTGAATTTAAATTTGCAGCCGATTTCAGATTACTTTTTAATAAATTATTTTGCGAAATTAAAGTTATAATTATTACCGGGAAGCCACCAACAATTACCGTAAACAATTGAAAAATAAAAAACAAATTCCAAGTAATTTTAAATTCAAAAACTATTACTGTATAAAAGAAATTCCCGACTCCTATTGTAAATA
This sequence comes from uncultured Bacteroidales bacterium, assembly GCA_964504155.1. GTDB lineage: Bacteria > Bacteroidota > Bacteroidia > Bacteroidales > UBA12077 > CAZDCZ01. The sequence goes on from CAZDCZ010000046.1 coordinate 3,722, forward strand.
ATATTACGAAAAGATAAAGAATTTGACTTTTTACTTTCCATCTGTCTTCACAAAAAACATTTTTAAGCAAAAATGGAAAAACTATTAAATTAATTATTAATATAAAAAAACTAACTAAGCCATACCCCGAAATTATTACTGTTTTATTTAAGGAATTAAAGTTATACAAGCCAAAAGGTCGAAAAATAATTAGAAATACAGCAACAAAAAAACTTATAATTATAGCTACCTTAAGGTTGCGAACAACACCATTTCTGTAAGGATATGGTTTATTAAAAACAGATAATTTCATAGTTCAAATTAATTTTAAAAAAATAGCGACTTAATAATAAAGTCGCTATAAATATAATTAATATTTTTTTATTGCCATTTTTTTCTCATTCGTTCCCATTTTTTATCTCTGGCAGCAATAATTACATCAATATCTTCGTCGGTAAGATGTTTGAATCGTGCTTGCTGAAAAAGATAATCTTTAACAGGTTTAAATTCTTTAGGGTTTCTATTAAGTTTGAATTCTCCATTTTCGTATTCGGCAAGATAAATTAATCCGCAATCGACAGCATCTTTAGCAATAGAAATTGCTGTTTCGGTTGCCGATCCCCATCCTGTAGGGCACGATGCAAAAACATGTATATATGATGTTCCATCAACTTGTTTTGCTTTATTTACTTTATTAATAAAATCCTGATAATATCCAACGCTAGCAGTAGCAGCATACTTAATGTCATGAGCAGCAACTATCTCGAACATATTTTTCTTCTGAGTAGTTGAACCATGAATATTTTTACCTGCAGGAGTTGTAGTTGTTTTTGTTCCGAAAGGAGTTAATCCACTTTTTTGTATTCCGGTATTCATATATGCTTCGTTATCGTAGCATATGTAAATTAGCTTATCGTCTCTGTCAATAGCTCCTGATAGAGCTTGCAATCCGATATCGGCAGTACCACCGTCGCCGGCAAAAACTACAGTATGAGTATCTTTTTTCCCAAGAGCTTTATTACCAACAGAAACACCTGATGCCATTGAAGCAGAGCCCGGAAATGTAGATATTATTGCATTTCTGGTAAATGCCATTTGGGGATAAATAAATCCTACTGCCGACATACATCCTGCTGGCAACACAGAATATGTTCTATCGCCTAAGACTTTTAATGCTAATCGTACAGCTAAACTACCACCACATCCGGCACAAGCTTTGTGTCCGTAAAAATATTCCTTATCGGTAATATTCTTTGCATTTATTCTTTTTATTGAATTATCCATCGATTTTTACCCCCATATTTATAAATTTCACTCTTTCTATCTCTTTCCCATTTTTTGCATCAAGCAAATTATTATACATCTCTTCAATATTTTGTTTCGAAATATCTCTTCCACCCATTCCAGCAACAAAATTATACGAGGCAGGTTTTTTATTTAATCTGCTTAAAGAAGAATTCACGTTTGTAAATATTGTTCCTTCGAATCCGAAAGAAATATCTTTATCTAAAACACCTATTACTGCCTTATCTTTTAATACTTCATTTACTTCCTTTTCAGGAAATGGACGCATATAACGAAGTTTTAACAAACCAACTTTTTTACCTTCTTTGCGCATTTTATCTACAACAATACGAGCTGTTCCGGTAACACTACCAACAGTAACTAATACTATTTCGGCATCATCGCACATATATGTATCGATTAAACCATTATAATATCGACCAAATCTATCACCATATTCTTTATCTACTTCTTGAATAATGTCTAAAGAATCCATCATTGCTTTATGTTGTTGGTATTTGAACTCCATATTATCGGCAGGAGTAGTACTAAATCCCATGTTTTTAGGTTCTTCTTCGTCCATTTTGTTTGGTGTAGTAAAAGTCGGAAGAAATTCATCCACTTCACTCTGTTCAGGCACCGATACTTCTTCGTAAGTATGAGTAAGTACAAAGCCATCGAGATTAACCATAAATGGAGTTAGCACTTTTTTATGTTCGGCAATTTTATATGCTTGAATCATCATATCTAATGCTTCTTGAGCATCTTCTACATAAACTTGTATCCATCCGCTATCTAATTGCGATAATGAATCGCGTAAATCGCCAAATATACTCCATGGCAATGCAACCGAACGGTTAGCATTCATCATAACAATAGGATATCTTCCACCACTAGCATAATGCAATCCTTCGGCCATATATAATAATCCTTGCGAAGAAGTAGCTGTGAATGCTCTTGCTCCAACAGAACTAACCCCCATAGCAGCCGACATAGCAGAATGCTCAGATTCTACATGCATAAATTCTGCTTTTAACGAACCATCTTCAACCATTTCCGATAATCGCTCAACAACAATTGTTTGAGGAGTAATAGGATATGCAGAAATAACTTGAGGTCGGGCTAAGCGAGTTCCTATAGCCACAGCATCATCGCCCGACACAAAATATTTTTTATTTTTCATATGTTTATTTTTTATTTTTCAATTATCATATGGAGCTCGCATAACTATAAAAACAATAATCCGTCGTGTGTGTCAAATTGTGTTTGTTTAGTCATGCTCGGTTCATATTATATTTCCTCCTTTACCATTTTAATTGCATCAAATTTACATTCGTGGGCACATACTCCACAACCCTTACAATAATCGTAATCGATATCTACCTTGTTATCCGATTTAAAGATTACACCATCGGGGCAAACCATATAACAAACTAGGCAATTAGTACATTTATCTTTATCTATTACAGGTTTAAATGTTCTCCATCCAGCATTTACTTCAAAAAGATGTCCTGCAGTAAATTGTGGTCCTACCGGATAATCGTTAATATGTTTTGGTTTAATAAATTTTTGTACTTTAGGTCTATTCATGATTTATTCCTTTCTTTACAATATTATAAGCCTCTTGTAAAATTTTAACATTTTTTTCAACCAAAGAACTTTTCAATTCATCAGCAATAGCTTTCTCGCCCGATTCTAAATCAATTATTTCGGATACTGCTATTAATGCACCAAGCATTGCTGTATTAGTAATTGGTCGTCCTAAAATATCTAATGCCAAAGATGTAGCATCGATAAATGTTGTATTCACATTTTTTAGGCTATCGTATTTTTCCGGATGAGCCGAATTAATAATTAATACGCCATCGTTTTTTAATCCTTTAGTAATGTTATTATCAATAAGCGATTCGTCGAGAACTACAACATAATCGCATTCCTGCACTTCGCTACGATCGGTAATTTTCTTATCATCGATTTTTGTAAATCCTAATACCGGGGCACCTCTTCTTTCGGGACCGAATGATGGAAAAGCCAAAGCATATTTATTTTCGAATAAAACAGCCGCCTTACCCAATAGTCGTGCAACGGTAAAACTACCTTGTCCGCCTCTTCCGTGCCATCTAACTTCTTTCATTATTTTTCCTCCATATTTTATTAATAATATCGTTTTATGCTTATTTAACACATATTTCTCTTTGAATTGCTTGTTCGAGCGAGATAAATGTTTCTGTTTTCGAAACACCTTTTATATTTTGAATAGTATTAACCAACACATCCATTAGATGTTCATTATCACTACAATACATTTTAAGCAATATTGCATAATTACCTGTTGTATAATGACATTCTACTATTTCGGGAATATTTTCGAATTCTTTTACAACATCTTTATATAAATGTGCCATATCGAGATGCACTCCTACAAATACACATATATCCATTCCTACAGCCCGAGGGTTTATTATGAATTTTGAGCCAATTATTACGCCCAAATCTTCAAGTTTCTTTATTCGCTGATGAATTGCTGCTCCTGAAATACCACATTCTCTGGCAATTTCGAGAAAAGGAGTTCTTGCATTTTTTATTAAAAATTCAAGAATCTTTTTATCTATAGAATCAATATTAACGTGTTTTTGCATATACTTTCATTTTGTAATTATATTTGCAATTTTACATTATTTTTTTCTCTTTTTCAAGTATTTTAATTACATTTTATAATATAAGATACGAAACCATAATAAATTCTAAGATAAAAAAAAGACACTCTCATTTGACAGTGTCTTTCTCTAATAAAATTGTATTTTTCTTATGCAGAGGTAACTTGCTTAATAATTTCCATTCCTCTTTGTATAGCTTCTTCGTTAAGTGGAATTAAATGATGATATCTTTCAGGTAATGATTTTTTTAAACCTTTAAGTACATTTTCCATTTCTACAATTGGCTTTACTTTTAAGAAACCACCTAAAACAATCATATTAAATGTTTTACTTGATTTCATTTTTTTTGCTTCTTCAGCAGCATCCACTCTATAGATATTAATATCTTTTCTTTCAGGATGTCTAACAATACCATTACTATCGTAAATCAATGTTCCACCAGGCTTAACTTCATTTTCGAACTTATCCATTGATTGTTGATTTAAAATTATTGCAGTATCGTATTCATTAAGAATAGGAGAACTAATTCTATCGTCGCTAAGAATAACAGTAACATTAGCAGTTCCTCCACGCATTTCGGGACCATATGATGGCATCCAGCTAACTTCCTTATCTTGCACAATACCTGAGTAACATAATATTTTACCCATAGAAAGAACACCTTGTCCACCAAATCCGGCTATTATAATTTCTTCATTCATTGTTTTTCTTTTTTAGTTACAAAATTTCAAATTGCACTCTCTATTCTTTAGGGACTTTAATATCTCCTAATGGATAAAATGGGAACATATTTTCTTCCATCCAAATATTTGAAGCTACAGGTTCCATTTTCCATCCCGAATTACAATTCGATACAACTTCTACAAAAGAAACACCTTTGTTAAGCTTTTGATTTTCAAATGCTTTACGTATTGCTTTTTTTGCTTTTCTAACAGCAGCAGGTGTATGAACAGCTTGTCGGGTAACATAGTAAGTACCAGGCAACTGAGCTACTAATTCAGTCATTTTTAATGGATTACCCATTGTTTTAACATCTCTTCCATAAGGAGAAGTAGAAGACTTCATATTTGGAAGAGTAGTTGGAGCCATTTGTCCACCTGTCATACCATAAATACCATTATTTACAAAAATCATAACAATATTTTCACCACGGTTACAAGCATGAATTGTTTCAGCAGTACCAATTGCAGCTAAATCGCCATCACCTTGATATGAGAAAACAGTTTTTTCCGGCATTAATCTTTTAATTGCAGTAGCAAGAGCCGGAGCACGACCATGAGCTGCTTCCTGCATATCTACATCCATGTAATTATATGCAAAAACAGAACATCCAACAGGAGCAATCCCAATAGTATCAGATTGAATTCCCATTTCTTCTACTACTTCCATTACAAGACGATGAGCAGTTCCATGTCCACATCCCGGACAATAATGCATTTCATTATCAGTAAGGAGTTTTGTTTTCTTAAAAACAATATTTTCTTCCTTAATAATATCGTTAATTATATTTTTTTCAGACATATTACTTATCTCCTATTACTTTATTTTTTCTTCAACTACTTTTAAAATTTCACCAGGAGAAGGAATCATTCCTCCCATTCTTCCATAATGACAAACAGGGATTTTACCGTTAACAGCCAATTGAACATCTTCAACCATTTGACCGGCACTCATCTCAACAGAAAGCATACCTTTAACTTGATTTGCTAATTCAGCTAATCTTTTCTTTGGAAAAGGGAAAAGAGTAATAGGACGAAGCATACCAAGTTTTATTCCTTTAGCTCTTGCTAATTGAATAGTTTTTTGGCAAATTCGTGAACTTGTTCCATAAGCAACAATTAAGAATTCAGCATCTTCGGTTTGAATTTCTTCATAACGAACTTCATTCTTTTCTATTTCCTTATATTTTTCTATAAGTTTTTGATTGAATTTCTCTTGTTTTGCAGAATCTAATTCCAAAGAGGTAATGATTCTTCTTTTCTTACCTGGATTTTTACCAGTAGTAGCCCAAGGATATTTTTCATTTACTTCTTCTGTTGTCAATCTTTTTTTCTGATCTCCAATTTCCACTTTTTCCATCATCTGACCAATTGCTCCATCAGATAATATTAAAGCCGGGTTTCTGTATTTGAATGCTAATTCAAATCCTAAATCAGCAAAATCGTACATTTCCTGTACAGAAGCTGGTGCAAGAACAATTAAATGATAATCGCCATGACCTCCACCTTTTACAGATTGAAAATAATCTGATTGAGAAGGTTGAATAGTTCCTAATCCCGGTCCTCCCCTAACAACATTTAATATTAAAGCAGGTAATTCTGCTCCAGCAATATATGATATTCCTTCTTGTTTTAAACTAATACCCGGACTAGATGAAGATGTTACAACTTTTTTACCACACCCTGCCCCTGCATATACCATATTTATTGCAGCAACTTCACTTTCTGCCTGCAAAACAACCATTCCAGTTCTTTTTTCCGGTTGTTCTGCTTCTAGATATTCTAAAACCTCCGATTGTGGGGTAATAGGATATCCAAAATAACCATCAGTACCGCAACGTATTACTCCTTCAGAGAACGCTTCGTTACCTTTCATTAATCTTATTTCTTTCATCTTTTTATTTTTTTATAATTTAATACTCTAGCTAATTTTCTTTCTGTAAACAGTAATTACTGAATCAGGACAAACTAATGCACAATTTGCACAACCGGTACATGCATCCGGATTTGCCATATATGCATAATGATATCCTTTCCCATTTACATCATCAGCTAACTGTATTACTTCTGATGGACAAGCTGTAACACATACGCCACAGCCTTTGCATTTTTCAATGTCAACAACAATTGCTCCTTTTATTTTTGCCATTATATGTTATTTTAATTAATTTATTGTAAATTTCAAATATACTAAATTTATATCAATTTTCTATGAATAAACATCTCTTACAGCCCTGCTATTCAACATACTGAATAACACTGGCATAGTATGATTGCTTTGTTTTTTTAATTATTATTTTCATTAAATGCTTTCAATCTCTTTTCGAGAACAGGCATCTGATTCATATGAATTTGCGAAACACAAGCTCTTAAACCTTCGGTATGATAACTTCCGGTAATATCTAATGCTATTGCACTAATTCCATAATATAATAATTTCTCTAACAAATCAACACCTTCTAATCCCGGATAAGAAAATGTAAAGTAAAATCCATCGGCTAAAGGTTTATCTTCATCTTTATCGTAAACAATTTTAAATCCATTGTCAACAAACATTTTCTTCATTATTTTAGCGCGTTCGCCATATTCACGAACATCTTCAACAAAATTATACTCTCCACTATTTGCAGCTTTTAACATTGCTAACAATCCATATTGAGCCGAATGACTTGTTCCGGACGATAATGCATATAATGCACCATAAATAATAGAATATCCAAAGCCGGCAGTTTTATAAAAACGTTTTAAGTCTGGGAATTTTCTATCAAATAGTTTATCGGAAATAACCATAGTTCCAATTCTCTGTCCTGCATAACTAAATGCTTTCGAGCTTGAAATAAGAAGAATATAATTATCGGTATAATTAGCAACAGAAGGCTGATATGGTGCTTCTCCGGGTTTAGATAAATCGTTTCTAAAATCCATAGCAAAATATGCCAGATCTTCCATAATTACTACATCGTACTTATTTGCCAACTCGCCAATAATTTGCAATTCTTTTTCGGTAAAGCAAATCCACGATGGATTATTAGGATTTGAATAAATTATTGTCGAAATATTTCCTTTAGAAAGATATTCTTCGAGTTTTGCTCTTAATTTATCGCCTCGATAATCATAAACATCAAAAGTCTCGTATTTATATCCTAAAACATCGAGTTGTTGTTTTTGCACAGGAAATCCGGGGTCGATAAATAATACAGTATTTTTTTTTATATCTCTTCTGCACGATACTAAGAATGTTGCAAAACCACCTTGCATAGATCCAACAGTTGGGATACATCCATTTGGTGAAACATCGATATTTATGAAATTTTTCACGAAACGAGATATTTCATCTTTTAACTCTGCAACACCATCTATCATAGGATATTTTGATGCTACGCCTTTTCTTAAAGCAGCAATTTCTCCTTCTATACCAATTTTAGGTGGTTCTAATCCGGGAACACCCATTTCCATTCTAATAAACTTCTCTCCGGTTTCCGATTCTATTTCGTTAACCAAACGAACAATTTCTCGAATAGATGCACGTCCTACTTTCTCGAGTCCACTTTCTGTAATTTTTGATTTTACAGTATCAAAATCAATAGGTGTATTATTTGTTAAAATATTTCCCATTATTATAATATTATTTTAATTCAGCCTTTATTTTTTCTAACCATTTACTAATTCTTTGATCAGTTAAATCCGACTCAAATTCTTCATTTATCGGCAAACCAATAAATTTGTCATCAATTACAGCTAAAGAATCTCTAAATTCATAATCGTCGGTATCGGTTCTTCCAACTATAACTGCTCCTTTAGAAAGCATTTTCTTTGCTATAACTCCCATGGCATCAACAAAATGAAGGTCGTAAGATATTTGATTTCCCAATCCGAACATTGCAATTATTTTATTTGAATAATCTATCTTTTCTAATTCCGGAAGAAAAATATCCCAATCGTTAGGCGAATTAGCTGAACTCCATGTTTCTTTCCCGATAGTTGAAATACCAAAAATCACATTTTCATATTTTTCAACATCAGAATATTTGGCATTTTTCACAGGAATTATATCAACATTATCATTTCCAAAAGCTACTGCTATTTTTTTTGCAACTTTTTCGGTAGCACCACCTTGGGGACCATAGAATAAACCTAACTTTTTCATAATTATTATATTAAAATTTAATTTTATCGAATAAATATAATTCTATTTTTTACTCATAGAACTTGCAACAGCAAGCAATACTCCTAAAACAATACCTAAAATTGCCGCAAATAATATTCTATATTCCGGAGGCATAAGAAATGTTATTGTGTGAGCAGGAATCCAGAAAAAAGGAATAGTTTTCTTAAAAACAAAGTTCCATTGCACTCCCCAATCAAGATTTTTTATTATTTCTCCAAATTTTATTGGTGTAAAAAATCCTTTTAAAGTTCCTCCGTTATTAATAATGTGAGTATCGGTAATTTTATGAAAAGTCATAAAAATTGGGGCAAAAATCATATTCATTGCTACACTTATCGAGAATGCTGTAATAACTCTTGTAAATGTTAGAGGTCCGCTCATAGAAGCTATTGCACCTTTAATACCAACATATTCTAAGAATGCAGGTGTGCCGGTTGCAAATATTACAAAAGATAATTTTATTGTAACACCAATAAAACCCCAAACAATAACACGAGGTAATAATCCAAATCCCTTTTTATTAAATACCCCTTCTTTTATTCGCAATCCTATAGATTCTCCTAGGCTTGCTAAAACGGCAAACTTTATAAAACTCATAATCAATCCATGAGTTTTATTAAAATTTATATAAGCATCGAAAACAAAATCGCAAAGGAAAAATGGCGAAAAGAAAACAATAACAACAAGTATAAATATTATATCTTTTTTTTTCATAATTTTTATTTTAATAATTTAGAAACTTAAAAACTTATTCCAGGCATTCACAAAACTCTCTTGAACATTTCCAAAATTAAAAATTATTGCAACAATCAGAACTAATAATGATGCTATAAGTAATTTTTCTTGAAGACTTAATTTTCTAATTTTCATCGTTTTCATTATTTTTCTATTCTAACTCTGGCATCCACAGCAACAATTTTATCCTTTGTTCCTAATAAAGGATTTAAGTCCATTTCTGCTATTTCGGGAGCAACTGTAACAAGAGCCGCTACACGAATCACCATTTCTGCAAAGAGTTCTTCGTTCACTCCTTCTTGTCCGCGAGTACCTTTAATTATACCATAACTTTTCAGATTACGTATCATATTATATGCTTCGTCTAAGTTTAGTGGAGCAATACCTGCATTTACATCTTTAAGTACCTCAATAAAAATACCTCCAAGACCACATAATACCATATGTCCGAATTTAGGCTCCGCTTTAGCCCCAACAAACAATTCTGTTCCCGACAACATAGGTTGCAACAAAATAGCTGTAGTATCTTTTATTTTTATCATTCTTTCGAACTCTTTAACAATAGTATCGTTATCGTTTACATTAAGAACAACTCCGCCTACATCTGATTTATGCACAGGTCCAACTACCTTCATTACAACAGGTAAACCTAATCTGTTTGCTTCTTTAACAGCATCTTCTTTAGTTTCGACAACTGCTTCGCCTGCTCTGAATATTCCTGCTGCATCGAGCAATTCCTGAACTTTTTCAGGAGCTAAATATCCTTCATCTTTTGCATTATCGACAATATTTCTTATTGCAGCTTTATCGAGTTTCGGAATTTCAATATTCTCGGGTTGTGGTTTAGGAGTATTATATATTTTTGCTAATGCATTACCAAAAACAACCTCATCGGGGAAATTTATTCTTCCCTTTTCGATAAAGGCATTAATCTCTTCTTTTACATTTATTACCGATGGCAAGATAGGATATATTGGCTTCTTGCATTCTTTCATTTTTTTATCGAGCAAATCGTATACATCATACACCGGGAACAATCCGGGGCTACCAAAAATAACAGCCATTGCATCAATATTTTCGAAATCGTTTTCGCAAGCATCGATAATATCGCCTAATTGTTCGGCCGTTCCTGTAGCAAGAAAATCGATAGGATTTGCCACTGAAGAACCCGGGAATAATTTTTCTAAAAGTTCGTCGGCTTTTTCTCCTTCGATATGAGGTATTTCTAAACCATTATTCGACAAGGAATCGGTAAGCATTACAGCCGGACCTCCGGCATGAGTGATAATTGCAACATTTTTACCTTGTAATTCAGGGTGCATAAATATTGAAGCAACAGTAGTTAATTCGTCTCTTCCTTTACAACGAACAATTCCGGCTTTTTTAAATAATGATTCAACAGCAACATCAGAACTAGCTAATGCGCCTGTATGCGACGATGCTGCACGACTTCCGGCTTCGGAACCACCCGATTTTATTGCAGCAATTTTACACCCTTTACGAATTAATGAAGAGGCGTGTTTTAAAAGCATTTCCGGTTTATCGATACTTTCAACATATAATAATTTTACTTTCGAATCTTTCTCAGGATCGAAAGTTTCATCCATATGTTTAACAATCTCTTCAACACCCATTTGAGCACTATTACCTACCGAATATACATTTGCAAATTTTAATCCTTTAGGTACACCCGATTCAATAATAAAAACAGCAGTGGCACCTGAACCGGAAATAAAATCGACACCCTGCGGATCTAGTTTCGGAATTGGAGTTGTAAAAATTCCATTATAATTTTGATTTAATACACCAACACAATTGGGACCTATTAAACTACCATCGACATTATTTATAATATCAACAATTTCTTTTTCTAATTTAGCACCTTCTTCGTTCTCTTCGCTAAAACCTGCCGACAATATAATAAATGCACGTGTTTGCTTTTGTTCAACTAACAACTTTACTGTTTGAACACAATATTTTGCTGCAATTGCAAGAATCGCTAAATCAACATTAGGCAAGTCATTTGGATCTTTAAAACTCTGTACTCCTTGTACTTCATCTTCTTTTGGATTTGTTACATACAAATCGCCTTTAAAATTACCATCGAGCAAATTCTTTAATACTTTCCCACCCGGTTTCTGAATATTATTTGATCCACCAACAACAACAATGCTATTAGGATTTAATAACTTTTTATTAATCATTATAATAATATTTTATAGTTTTATTCAAAGATTCAATTTTTATCAAACTGACAATACGAAATATAAGATTTCCTCCTGTTTTTGGAAGAATAAAAAAAGATAATAATGGAATTATAAGCCCCCAAATAACTTAAGGTAACCTACATTTAATGCGGTAACATATAAAAATTTGCTATATTGATAAGTGCTTAAACGAATCATTATTTTAATTTTTAAATTATTTGCAAAGTTAACATTATTCTCTTTTCAATACAATTATTGCAAAAATGTTTATCAACATTTTATCACTAGATATAATATGCTCATAAAAATAAAAATCTTAACTATTTTTGGGCAAAACATTTTTTAATATGATTAAACAGATATCCGGCATTTTAAATCAAAGTAATTTCTCGAGAGATGATTTAATTATTCTTTTAAAAAGCAAAGGAGAAGCTAAAACTCTTCTTTTTAAAAAAGCAGCAGATATAAAAAAGCAATTTGTAGGCAATAAGGTTTACTATCGCGGTTTAGTTGAATTCTCGAATATCTGCAACAAAAACTGTCTGTATTGCGGGATACGAAAAGACAATAAAAATATTAAGAGATATAATATTAGCGACGATGAAATATTAGAAGCCATGAGATTTTCTCACGACAATAAATATGGCTCAGCAGTATTACAGTCAGGAGAAATTTCTTCGCCCGTATTTACAAACAGAGTAAGTAATTTATTGAAAAAAATCAAAACTCTATCGGATAATAAACTTGGAATAACAATATCGCTTGGAGAACAAACAGAAGATGTTTATAAAGAATGGTTCGATAATGGAGCACATAGATACTTATTACGTATAGAAAGCTCGAATAAAGAATTGTATTATAAAATCCATCCACAAAACGAAAATCATAGTTTCGAAAAACGAATAGACTGTTTGAAATCGCTGCAAAAAATTGGCTATCAAACAGGTACAGGAGTAATGATAGGCTTACCATTTCAAACATACGAAGATTTAGCTAACGATTTGCTTTTTATGAAAGATTTTGATATTGATATGGTTGGGATGGGACCATACATAGAACAATCGGACACCCCACTTTATAAATACAAAGATAAACTACTGCCATTACAAGAAAGATTCGACTTAACACTAAAAATGACAGCCATATTAAGAATAATGATGAAAGATATTAATATTGCTGCTGCTACTGCTCTTCAAGCTATCGATAAAATTGGAAGAGAAAAAGCTATTAAAGTAGGAGCCAATATTATTATGCCAAATGTAACTCCGGGAATATATAGAGATAGTTATGCCCTTTACGAAAACAAACCATGTACCGACGAAAATGCTGACGATTGTTCAAACTGTTTAGAAATGAGAATTGGCATGACAGGAGACGATATTGGATATGACGAATGGGGCGATTCTAAACATTTTTTTAATAGACGAAATAAGTAATTATTTTACTATATAATTCTTCCTACTAATACTCACAGGGTGACTTAAAATCACCCTGTGAGTACACAAGATTGTTTTTGGTTGACATTTATTTAATAATGTTGTATATTTGTATTGAAACTTGTTGGTTAAAAGTGTACCGGTTTGCTGAACCGGAAACTTCTTTTAATTAGCAGGTTTTCATCTTTTTAAAAGGCTGTGGCTTAATATTACTCTGAACATTTGTATAATTTTGATAATGTTGTCCAAAAATTTATTAAAGAAGAATTTCTTGATTTCAGATCCCAATCTTTAAGTATATTTTTCACTTTTCTGGTCATAATACATTGTTTTTGTTTGACATTCATTAAATTACGTTTTTTTTTGTAGAAAATAACCGATGGGTATAAAGCGACCCTGTTTGCTAACAGGGCGTGTTTCGCTGGTTATTTTTTTTTATTTTATCATAATTAAAATGCTTTTTATTACCAATATGGTGTAGCTTACTTAAATTGAAGGCTTCGCTGTAAGCGAAACTTTCAATAATAAAGATTAAAGAAAAGAAAAAGACGAGATGTTAGTCCCGTCTTAAATGTTTTCACAACGGAATAATCCTTATTGTGAATTGCTTCATTTTGTGCCACTAAATTAATATATTATTTTCTATTCAACAAATTTTTTATACTTTTATAATAAGCTTAAGAAACAAAATACTTGAAACTTCATGCACTAATATGCACAGCTACTTACCAGCAAATAGCTAAAGTGACTGATTATAATATTGATGTTCCACTGTTTTAATAGGTTTAAAACAAAAAACAAAGTATCAATTCTAACTAACAATAACATACGTTAGTTGTTAAATAATAATAAAATGAAGAAAATATTAGGATTAGATTTGGGAACCAACAGCATTGGATGGGCACTAGTACAAAGAGACTTTAAAAATAAAATAGATAATACTCTAGGAACAGGACAAATACTTGGCATGGGCAGTAGAATTATTCCAATGAGTCAAGATGTGTTAGATAAATTTGGACAAGGGCAAAGTCATTCACAAACATCAGAACGCACTGATTATAGAGGAGTAAGAAGATTAAGACAAAGGCATCTTTTACGACGAGAACGATTGCATAGAATTTTAAATATACTTAACGCTCTACCGGAACATTATGCCAATAAAATTGATTTTGAAAACAAAAAAGGTCAATTTATTGATAATATTGAAGTAAAGTTGAATTACAGAGAAGTTGAACCAAAAAAGTTTGAGTTTATTTTTAAAGATTCTTTTAACGAAATGGTAAAAGAATTTAAAAAAAACGGACAAGAAACAAAAATAGCTTACGATTGGACAATATATTATTTAAGAAAAAAAGCACTTACTAAAAAGATTTCAATACAAGAATTGGCTTGGATTCTACTTAATTTTAATCAAAAACGTGGATATTATCAATTACGTGGCGAAGAAACAGAAGAAGACAAAACTAAATTAATTGAATTTCATGCTTTAAAAGTTGTAAATGTAACTGCAGAAGAACCAAATTACAAAAATGAAATTTGGTATAATGTAGATTTAGAAAATGGTTGGATTTACAAAAGAAAAAGTAAAAACCCTATAAATAATTGGGTTGGCAAAATTAAAGAGTTTCTTGTAACAACAACTCTAAACGAAGACGGAACCGTTAAAACAGATAATGATGGTGTTGAAAAAAGAAGTTTTAAAGCTGTAAATTCGGAAGAAGATTGGATTGCTATTAAGAAAAGTACAGAAGAAAAAATCGAAAAAAGTAAGCAATTTGTTGGAACATACATTTTTGACACCTTATTAATAAACCCATCGCAAAAAATTAATGGAAAACTTGTAAGAACCATTGAACGCCATTTTTATAAAGATGAATTGATAGCAATTCTTGAAAAACAAAAAGAATTTCACAAAGAATTAAATAATAGTACTTTATTAGAACAATGCGCAGACGAATTGTATTCAAATAATTATGCACAACAAAATATTCTTAAGCAAAAAGATTTCACACATTTATTTGTAAACGATATTATCTTTTATCAGCGACCACTAAAATCAAAGAAATCGCTGATTGATGGCTGTAAATACGAAAATAGGTCTTTTAAAAATAATGAGGGTCAAATTATCACTAAAGCTATTAAAGTAATACCCAAAAGCCATCCGCTTTATCAAGAGTTTAGGTTATGGCAATTTGTTGAGAATATCAGAATTTACGAAAAGAAAAAGCTAATTGGAAACAAGCTTTACACTGATTATGATGTAACATCAGAATATTTACCAACAATTGATGCAAAAGTTAAATTATTTGAGTTTTTCAACGATAAAGCAAAAATAAATCAGAAACAATTTTTAGCTAATTATAAAGATAAGTTTGGGAAAAAACTTACAGATGATAAATTTCGTTGGAATTATGTTGAAGATAAAGAATATCCCTTAAACGAAACAAGGGCTTTGTTTATTTCAAAATTTAATAAACATAAAAATTTTGACTGGAAAACATATCTTACACAAGAAAACGAAATCAAGCTCTGGCATTTGCTTTATTCAATATCCGACAAAAAAGAAATTGAACGAGCTTTAGATAACGAAAATTCAAAATTAAACTTATCATTAGAAATTCGTCAAGAATTTAAAAAAATTAAACCTTTTGTAAATGAATATGGTGCATATTCCGAAAAAGCAATAAAAAAATTATTGCCACTTATGAGAATGGGGAAGTATTGGTCTTATGAGCTTATTGATGAAAATACAAAAGACAGAATACAAAAAATAATTAATGGAGAATTTGATGAAAAAATTAAAAACAGAGTACGAGAAAAAACAATTAATTTACAAACAGAAAACGATTTTGGAGCATTACCTCTTTGGTTAACATCTTATATAATTTATGACAGACATTCGGAAGCAGGAGAAATTTTGCAGTGGAAAACACCAAATCAATTAGAAGAATATATAAAAGAATTTAAGCAACACAGTTTGCGTAATCCTATAGTGGAACAAGTTGTTGTTGAGACTTTACGAGTTGTTAAAGATATTTGGCAATATTATGGCGATGGCAAAGAAAAATTCTTTGACGAAATTCACGTTGAGTTGGGGCGAGATATGAAAAACCCTAAAAATATACGTGAAAAAATGACCAAAAGCATTACAAAAAACCAAAATACGAATCAAAGAATACGAGTTTTATTACGTGAGTTTAAAAATCAAAATATTGAAGGTGTAATTCCTGAATCACCTAATCAACAAGAAAAATTACGAATTTTCGAAGATGATATTTTAGCTCGTTTTTCGGAGAAAGAACTTGATAAAGAAGAGCAAGATGGTATTAAAATAGCAAAAGTCGTTAAATCTTTAGAACCTACAAATCGCGAAATTGAAAAATATAAACTTTGGCTAGAACAAAAATACCGTTCACCATATACTGGTCAGATAATACCATTGAGTAAATTATTTACTACCAATTACGAAATAGAACATATTTTGCCGCAAGCACGATATTTTGATAATTCGCTTGGGAATAAAATTATATGCGAATCGGAAGTTAATCGTTTTAAAGATAGGCAAACTGCTTACGAAATGATTAGTAAAAATCCGGGAAGAGTAATAGAACTAGGGCAAGGTAATAAAGTTTCATTATTAAAATTAGATGATTATCAAGATTTTATTTCAAAAAATTTTGAAACAGGAAGCAAAAAGCAAAAAATCCTTTTAAGCGAAGATATTCCTGAAAATTTTATCTCTCGACAGCTAAACGATACTAGGTATATAAGCAAACTTGTAAAAGGATTATTAAGTAATATTGTTCGCGAAAATGATGAACAAGAGGCAACATCTAAAAATATAATTTCGGTTACAGGCAGCGTTACAACTGTTCTTAAAAACGACTGGGGCTTAAACGACAAATGGAACGAAATTGTAGAACCGCGTTTTAAAAGAATGAACGAAATTACAAATTCTAACGATTTTGGTTATTTCGATAAAGAAAAAGGCTTTTTTAGAACAAATGTTCCAATGGAACTAAAAATGAATTTCAACAAAAAACGTATAGACCACCGCCATCACGCAATGGATGCTTTAGTTGTTGCATTGGCAACAAGAAATCATGTTGGGTATTTGAGTAATCAACATGCCAAATCGGATAACAAACGTTATGATTTACGAAATAAGCTTAGAAGAATTGAAGAAAACACTTACAATGGAAAAATATTCAAAAATGCCAAAGAATTTTTAATGCCTTGGTCCAAGTTTTCTACTGAAGCAAAAAAATCATTAGAAAATATTGTTGTTAGTTTTAAACAAAATTTACGTGTAATAAATAAGGCAAACAATAAATATCAAATTTGGAAAACCGAAAATGGTCAACTAAAACGTGGGTTTGAAACACAAAAGGGAACAAATTGGGCTATACGTAAGCCAATGCATAAAGAAACTGTTTATGCAAAAGTAAATTTACGATACGAAAAATATGTTGCAGTAAATGTTGCAATTGATGGCTTTATAAATAGAAAGTTTGTTTTTGTTGATAAACTTATAAGTAAAAAAATAAAAGAACTAAAGCAAAATGATTATGATGCTAAAATGATTAAAAAATATTTTAAGGAAAATAAATTTAATGATAATAAACTGAAAACAGTAAATGTTTATTATCAAGATAATAATTATTCGGCTGTCAGAAAAAATGTTAACGAAAATTTTAAATCGAAACAATGGATTAAAGAATCGGTAACAGATACCGGGATTCAAAAAATTCTTATTAATCATCTTGAAAAATATAATGAGATTGATGATAACGAAAAACAAAAAGAAAGACCAGATTTGGCTTTTTCTGAAGAAGGCTTAGCCGAAATGAATAAAAACATTCTAGAATTAAATGGAGGAAAGAAACATCATCCAATTTATAAAGCCAGAGTTTACGAAACTTTAGGTAATAAATTTGCAGTAGGATACACCGGAAATAAAAAAGATAAATATGTTGAAGCTGCTAAAGGAACGAATCTATATTTTGCAATATATAAAGGAGAAAACAAACAAGGCAAAATAGTACGACAATATGATACTATTCCTTTTAATATTGTTGTTGAAAGACAAAAACAAGGCGAAAGTCCTGTCCCTGAAAAGTTTTTCGATAAAAATGATATGGAATATAGCTTGCTATTTTACTTGTCGCCAAACGATTTAGTTTACATTCCTAACGAAGAAGAACAAGATGATATTAAAAATATTGATTTTAATAATTTGAGTGGGAAACAGAAAAGTAGATTGTATAAAATGGTAAGTAGTTCTGGGAAACAATGTTTTTTTGTAAGCAATAATGTTGCAACAACAATTCAAAATAAAAAAGAGTTTGGACCTTTAAATAAGGAAGAAAAAGATATTTATGAAAATATGATTAAAGAGAAATGCTTCAAACTAAAAATTGATCGCTTAGGGCAGATAGTAAAAGTTGGAGAATATTAAATAAACACAAAGCAAAGCCTTTGTATAGATAGTGGAAGTGCGACTTAAAGTCGCGCCCCCACTACTAAAATAAAAGTAATGGTTTCATTTTAAGCAAAGTCATCGATATAAAATAGAACTTATGCAATTCGAAAAAGGCTATATATACCATATTTATAATCAAGGAAATAATCGGCAAAAGATTTTCTTTAAACGTGCAAACTATTTATTTTTTCTTGAGAAAATAAGAACTCACATTTTACCTTACGGTGATGTTTTGGCTTGGTGCCTAATGCCAAATCATTTTCATTTAATGGTTTATGTTAAGGATGTTGAGCTAGCAATTAATACTCACGGGGTGACTAAAAGTCACCCCGTGAGTACCATAAAATTACGAACAATTAATCAATCTATTGCTATAATGTTACGTTCATACACAAGAGCAATAAATAAGCAAAATAATTTTTCAGGTGCTTTATTCAGAGAAGCAACTAAAGCAGAATGCATAAACTGTACAAATGGTATTACACCATCGTTTATCTGCAAAAAAAGAAGTACAAAAATCACTATTAAAGAAGCTAAAAAACAATATCCGCAAGTATGTTTTAATTATATACATCAAAATCCTGTTAAAGCACGATTAGTAAAAAATGCTGTCGATTGGGAATTTTCTTCGGCAATAGACTATGCCGGATTAAGAAATGGGGAATTAATAAACAAAAAGCTTGCTAACGAATATGTAATTATTTAAATACTAGATGATAAAACGTACACTATATTTCGGAAACAATGCTTATTTGCACACAAAAGATAAGCAATTAGTTATTGATTTTGCCGATAAAGAAAAACTCTCGGTTAAAGTACCTATTGAAGATATTGGTGTAGTTATACTTGATGCTTCACGCTTAACTATATCGCAAACACTTATTACGCGTTTATTAAACAATAATGTAGCACTCATTACTTGCGACGAGCGACATATGCCACAAGGCTTAATGCTTAATCTCGATGGAAATACCATACAGCAAGAAAGATTTGCTTGTCAGGTAAAAGCCAGTTTGCCTTTAAAAAAACAACTTTGGCAACAAACCATTAAAGCAAAAATTGCTAACCAACGGGCTTTGTTGTTAAAAATTTCTGAAATTCGGGAAGCGACTTTAAGTCGCACTCCGAATAATGGAGAACTAAAAAATATGCAATATTGGCAAAACTCTGTACGTTCGGGCGACCCCGACAACTACGAGGCTCGTGCTGCTGCTTTTTATTGGAAGACTATTTTTTCTGATATTATAACAGAGTTTAAACGTGGACGTTTCGAGTCAGATCCGAATAATTTACTTAATTATGCCTATGCTATATTAAGAGCTGTTACAGCACGTTCTTTAGTGGCATCGGGTCTTATGCCTACTTTGGGTATTCATCATCACAATAAATATAATGCTTATGCTTTAGCCGACGATATTATGGAACCTTACCGCCCTTATGTTGATGAATTGGTAAGAGATTTAGTAGAAAAGTATTATACCCCTGAATGGGACAAAGACGGCTTTGAACTAAGACCCGAAATAAAAAAAGAGCTTTTACAAATACCTGTAATAGATGTAATTATTGATGAAGAAAAAAGTCCGCTAATGATTGCTATGCAAAGAACAACAACAAGTTTATTTCAATGTTATGCAGGTAATAGTCGGAAAATTTTGTATCCTATTATATAAATAAAAGAAAAGTCAGGGTTTTACTTAAAGCAAAATCCTGACTAATAATTCCTGATTAAATATAAGATGAATTCTTCACGACTCAATCAATATAGAATTATGTGGGTATTAGTATTTTTCGACTTGCCGACCGAAACAAAAAAAGATCGCAGAAATGCTTCTTTGTTTCGTAAACATCTTATAAAAGATGGTTTTTCGATGTTTCAGTATTCAATATACATGCGTCATTGTGCCAGTAGAGAAAACGCACAAGTTCATATTAAAAGAGTAAAATCGTTTTTACCACCACACGGACATGTAGGAATATTAAATATTACAGATAAACAATTTGGAATGATAGAACTTTTTTACGGACAAGCAGAAACAAATAAACCCGATATGCCCCAGCAATTAGAATTATTCTAATTGAATTGAGGGCTTCGCTGTAAGCGAAACTTTCAATAATAAAGAGTTTTGATAATAAAAAAGGGTTCGATATTGTATCGAACCCTTTTTTTAACACAGTTTTTTAATTCCAAATATTACACTTAACTTGTTGTGATAAAATGCATTAAACTCAGCTGTACTGTGTTCAATACGTCAAATATACAAAATGAAAGCAATTCACAACAAATTGCTCAAAATATTAGATTATGTTCAAACTGTGTTCAATACGTCAAATATACAAAATGAAAGCAATTCACAACGGGAAAGAGATTTTAACTGAGAATAAAAATACTGTGTTCAATACGTCAAATATACAAAATGAAAGCAATTCACAACAGGCTGCGGTTTATTCCCACTTTTGCCCGACTGTGTTCAATACGTCAAATATACAAAATGAAAGCAATTCACAACAAGGTACTGAAGATGGTGCTAATAAACTTAACTGTGTTCAATACGTCAAATATACAAAATGAAAGCAATTCACAACATAGCAAAGAGATAAATAGTAATATAGATTACTGTGTTCAATACGTCAAATATACAAAATGAAAGCAATTCACAACTACCTGGAACATTATCACAATCATATATCCACTGTGTTCAATACGTCAAATATACAAAATGAAAGCAATTCACAACTAGAGCATCGTTTGAGATTATGAATACTGAACTGTGTTCAATACGTCAAATATACAAAATGAAAGCAATTCACAACATTGTTTT
>CAZDCZ010000047.1:0-24896 GCA_964504155.1 uncultured Bacteroidales bacterium
TTGGGCTTTCAGCCCGGATTATAATGATTCTCCACAACTTTTTAAAGTGATCCGTAATAATAGATTTCAGAGAAAATAGAAACAAGATTATTAATGCAAATTAACAACTTGGAAGACAGGGCGTTATAATCATCTGACTTAATTTTTAGAGCATCGATATGTAAAGAGAATGCTGATAATGAAGATTAATTGCAGAATATAAATAATAGTAATTTTTAAATAGTATTTAATCTTTCAATAAACTCAATATTACGTTTATATAAATCGTTAACAATATTTTTAAAATATTTCTTTTTAGATAGTTCTTTATTATTTCTAGGATAATTATTAATACGTTTAAGCAAATCAACGCGAAGAGAATTTGAATCGGAAAGAACATCTAAAACATTCTCAATATTTATTCCCGGGGAATATTCTATAAATGTAAAGCATTCTTTCGAAACTTGTTTACAAAGAAAATTTACGTCTTTCTTTAGATTTCTGCAATTTGCCATACTTGAAAAATTTTGTTTAAATAATATGTAAGTTATAAGATAAATATTCAAATATCAACAATAATTGAAAAAAAAATAAAATACTCAAAATGCTTTTCGGGTATTTTATTATTATTGCATGCATGCAGAAATATTACTCTTTAACAGAAATATAATATTTATCATTATAGTTAAGTATTGTTCCTGCAATATTTTCAAATCCAGAATCTTTATACAATTTAACAAATTTATAATTAGTTTGCAGCAAATTAATATTGTAATTATTTATACAACTATTAAATTCTTCGCCATAATTAAACAATGCATTAAAGAAATAATATCCAACATCGAAACCATGAAAAGCAAATTGACTAGGTTCCGATTTATACTCATCTCGATATTTTAATACAAAATCTTTTACTTTTTCTTTCTTATAATCGATATAAAATGGCGACTGTATAGTTAAATTAAGGTTATAATAATAATCGGGTTCAATATTATTAAACCGTTGCCATTTATTCATTCCAAAGAGCTTAATATTATATTCGAAGGTAGTAGAAATATAATTTAACTTTGTTACTAAATCGCTAACAAAAGCCTGATTATTGCTTGGTATAATAATAACATTATTTTCATCTTTTCTTAATGCATGAATTATTGTATTAATACTATCGGCAAAAACAACTTCTTTAAATTGTATATTATTAATAACAGAATCTGTATTAGAAATTGAATCATTCCATAATAAAGAATCATTAACACTAAAAGTATTAGGTTTTAAAAAATTAGACAATTTATTTTTTACATATTCGTTTTTTTCATATTGCAAACTATCGCCGCTATGTATTAGCACAATATTATAGTTTTTGTAATCTTTACAGTATTGAAATAAATTTGATGTTAACAAATTTATTTGAGCTTTATTAGAAGGAAATACTTGAAAGAAATTAGAATTTTGTTTCAAAACATCAGAATTGCTCATTACCGGAGACACAATATTTATATTATTTTTATGTGCAAAGTCTGCAACTATCTCAAATTTGTTATTGAATATTGGACCAATAATTAAATCAATATCGGCAAATTTAGGCTGATGTAAAATATTGTTTATATTTATAGAATCGTTTTTTGTATCATATGCAAACAAATTAATAGACATTCCGTGATTTCGCAGACTATCGGCAGCAATTAGCAATCCTTCGTAAAACTCAATAAAATTTATAGATGGTTTATATATATAGTATGGACTAAAATATTTCCTTTTATAAATTTTCTTCCCAAAATTGTCGAATTCAGTCGAATCTATACTATATGTTTTACTATTCTCGTTTAACGAAAACGGTAAAAATACAGCTATATTAAATGTTTTAAAATGAAGATAAGCTTCACAATTTATCTCAGCAGAATCTGGGAAAGAATAATATTCGTTGTTTAAATATGGCGATTCTGGAATACTGTCATATTCAGATATAAACATATCGCTTTTAAGAGATGGAATAATCTGGCTTGGAATATTAATAACTTGTCCATATTTTAATCCATCGATCAAAATTGGGTTGGCAGAAATAATATCTTCTTCAGATATTTTATATTCTTTCGACAAAGAATAAAATGTTTCTAAAGAATCTACTTTATGTTTAATATATGAAGCATAAGTATTAATAGTATCAATATTGGTATATTTTTGATTTTTTTCTTTGCGTATTTTTCTTGATGTTTTTTTAGGAATTTTAACTATCTGATTAATATCTAATCCATATTCAACTCCCGGATTTAGAGCAATTATTTCTTCTTGGCTTACATTGTATTTCTTCGAAAGGAAAAATAATGTTTGCTTTTTCTTAACTTTATGATTAATATATTTATTTGACTGAAAATATCTTATTTTTTTGTCGATTTGTGGTTTTACAGGAATTTTTAATGCTTGCCCTATTTGAAGGCCTAGAAAAATTTCGGGGTTTTCTTTAGCAATCTCATTTTTACTAATATTATACATTTTACTTAAACCAAATAATGTATCTCCTTTTTTAACAATATGAACATAATAAGCTATACCTCCGATTACAACTTTATTATTAGAACGTTTAATAATTTCTTCATTGTTTTGAGCAAATGCAGAAATAAAAAACAATAGAAATATACTTAAGCTTACAAATTTTCTTTTAGCCACTATTCGTAGTTATTTATTTATCAATATTTTATACTTAACAATCGAAACAAAAATACAAAAGATAAAACTAATATAAAATAAAAATATTATTCGGAAATTTATTTATTTATAAAAATAAAACCTATATAACTAATATAAAACAACTTAAGAATAATATATTAGCGAGTTAAAAATGTGAGTATCGACTTACAGAAATGGAATTTGTATTTTATTTTCTTTCTAATTCTACTTTAACGCATTATGCTTTAACACAAAATCAACCTGTTTTTACCCTTGCTCACTAGAGGGAACAGATTGATTTTTTAGCTTTCTCCCTTTAGGGTTATGGGCAAAAAAAATTAAAAAATCTTAATTCTGTTTAATCTGTCAAAGTAGAACTAAATACTCTTTTAATAATCATCAAAAAGAATTTTGCAAAAAAAATAATTACTAAAATCAAAAATATATTATAAACAGTAATTGTTATCTTATCATGAAGCAATTAATGAGAACTCTTATATTTCGTTTAAGCTCATAATTCTATCTAATTAATTCTTTTCTTCGGGAAAGGTGAGATCTAATAATTGTTGTAATCTATTGGGCCCAATATTATTTTCTAAGCTACCATTATTAACAAATGAAATTGCTCCTGTTTCTTCAGATACAACAACTACTACAGCATCTGTTTTTTCTGTAATCCCTAATGCAGCTCTATGTCGCATTCCGTATTTCGCCGAAATATCTAATCTCTCTGTTGATGGTAAAATACATCGTGCCGCATAAATTTTATCTTCATGAATAATAACAGCTCCATCGTGCAAAGGAGTGTTCTTAAAAAAAATACTTTCGAGTAAACGGCTCGATGTATCGGCATTTATAATATCTCCTGTTTGTGCATATTCATTTAATGCCGATTTGCGCGATATAACTATTAAGGCTCCTGTTTTAAAAGCCGACATATTTATACATGCATTTACAATAGAATTTATTTTTATTCTATGAATTTGTTTTGTTTTAAAAAAAAACAAATTATCTAACGAAAATTTATTATTTGCAATATATCTTGTTCCTAATATTAATAAGAACCTACGTATTTCTTGTTGAAATACAATAATTAATGCAATAACTCCTACACCAATTATTTGGCCTAATATTCCACTGAGCAATTGCATGTTTAGTGCTTTTACAATATGCCACAACATATATAACGAGAATATTGCAATAAAAATATTAATTGCTGCTGTACCTCTTATAAAATTATAAAAACTATATAATAAAAACGCAACTAATAATATATCAAGAACATCAAGAAATCGTACAGAAATAAATAAGGTAGTAAACATTTTTTAAAATATATTTATAATACATAAATTTTTTACTTCTCTCAATTAACCAACAAAACAAATAAATTAATGTTAATATAAACGAAGTAACAATAACTAAAGGTATAACAACAAATGTAATAAAATTAATTATATCAATTTACTGTCTCTATATTTTTATACATATCAATTAATTTTATTGTTTCCATTGCTGCTTTCACATCATGCACTCTAAGTATATTTGCCCCATTCAGCAAAGCTAATGTATGTAATACTGTAGTACCGTTTAAAGCATCTTCGGGAGAAATATTAAGCAATCGAAATATCATAGATTTTCGCGAAACTCCAACTAAAATAGGAAGATTAATAATATTAAAATCGCTAAGCTTATGCATAATTTCATAATTATGCTCTAATGTTTTACCAAAGCCAAAACCGGGATCTAGAATTACATCATTTACTCCTAATAATTTTAATTTCTCGATTTTTTCTGCAAAATATGAAATAATATCTTGAATAAGATTTTCGTATTTTGGATTTCTTTGCATATTTTTAGGTGTTCCTTTCATATGCATCATAATATACGGAACATTTAATTCGGCAATAGTATCAAACATTTTATTATCCATCTCTCCGGCCGAAATATCGTTTATTATATTTACATTAAAATTATTAACTAGCTTTTTAGCTATATTCGACCTAAATGTATCAACAGAAATAATAATATCGGGATATTTATTTCGTATTATATTTAATGCAAAAATCAAACGTTCTAATTCAATTTTCTCGCTAACATCAATAGCACCGGGACGCGATGAATATGCTCCAATATCAATAATATCTGCCCCCTCATTCAAATGCTTATCGACACTAGTTATTATTTGCTCTGTGTTATTATGCATTCCTCCATCGTAAAAAGAATCTGGAGTAATATTTAATATCCCCATTATTTTAGGTTTTAACAAATCAATAAGTTGACCATTACAATTTATTGTATTTTTCTTCGAAAAAACCGTATCTTTAGGCTCCATTTTTACTTAATTTGTTTACTTTACAAAAGTAAAAAGATTATAAAAATTTACTTCATTTTAAGTAAAAAAATATTGCAATAGTTATAGAATAAATTTAAAAAAAAAACTACATGAATTTTGTTGTTATTGAAGGCTTAGATGGTTCGGGAAAATCGACCCAATTAAAAATGCTAAAGAGTTATTGCGAAGAAAAAAATATTGATTATAAATATCTCCATTTTCCAAGAACAGATTCTGAAATTTATGGTGAACTAATTTCCAAATTCCTTCGTGGAGAATTTGCTGATATCAACACTGTAAACCCTTATCTTATTGCATTAATATATGCAGGCGACAGAGAAAATGCAAAAAGAATAATAAAAGGATGGATTAATAATAATTATCTGGTTATTGTTGATAGATATGTATATTCAAATATTGCATTTCAATGTGCCAAATTAAATACCGATAAGGAAATATTGGAACTAAGCAATTGGATAAAACATTTGGAATACGAATATCATAAGATTCCAAAACCCGATTTAAGTATTTTTCTTAATGTACCATTTGATTTTACAAAAAGAAATCTCGAAAACCAAAGAGAAGGAGATGATCGCGAGTATTTAAAAGGGAAAGAAGATATTCATGAGAAAGATTTAGATTTTCAGAAAAAAGTACAGGATATATATCTAATGGAAGCAAAAAACGAAAAACATTTACAAATTATCGATTGCTTCGATGAGAATAAAGAGATTCTAGAACCTGATGAAATTTTCAAAAAAATTATTACCACTTTTAAGGACAATAATATTTTTTAACATTAAAGAACAACAAAAATTATAATATCAATGAAATCACTAAACACAATAAGCAGAATAGTAATAGGTCTTGTATTTGTTTTTTCAGGATTTGTTAAAGGTATAGACCCATTAGGAACAACATATAAATTTATTGATTATTTTGAAGCTTTTGGTTTCGATTTTTTAAGTCCTATAGCTCTTCCATTAGCAATTTTATTAAACGCATCGGAATTTTTAATTGGAATTAGCCTTTTATTTAACTCCAAAATAAAATATGGTGCCTGGGCTGTTTTGCTTTTCATGTCGTTTTTTACAATTTTAACATTTTTCTTAGCTATTTATAACCCTGTTTCAGATTGCGGCTGTTTTGGCGATGCTATAGTATTAACAAATTGGCATACTTTTTTTAAAAACATTATTATACTATTCTTTACTCTCATTGTGTTTATCAATAGAAATAAATATAACACTACAACAACACAACACTTACAATGGGGAATATTATCAGTCGGTTTTGTTTTAATTATTACCATTTCTATATATTCTTATAATCATTTACCAATTATCGATTTTCGTCCATATAAAATTGGAGTTAATATTCCGGAAGAAATGATTATTCCCGATAATGCCCCACAAGCAGAGTATAAAACAGTACTCGAATATAAAAAAAATGAAAGAATTAAGAAATTTTCATTAAATAATTTGCCCGATTCTTCATGGAAATGGGTATCGTCGGAAAATATTCTTATTAAAGAAGGTTATATTCCTCCTATTCACGATTTTACTATTAGCACTCAAGACGATAACGATATTACCGACATTGTTCTTAGCGAAAACAAGTTTACTTTTATATTAGTTGCATATAATTTAAATAAAAGCAATATCAAAAATATTGAGAAAATAAACTCTTTATCGGAGTACTGTAATGAAACAACAAATTGTAATTTTATATGTTTAACTTCTTCATTAGATAACGAAATTAACGAATTCAAAAATTCTTATAATTCTTCGTTCAGCTTTTACAATACCGATGAAATAACTTTAAAAACAATTATTAGATCAAATCCCGGAATAATGCTTATAAAAAATGGTACAATTCTAGGCAAATGGCATAATAACGACATTCCGGATATTCAATTATTAGAAAAAGATTTTATTACAAATCAAAAATTTAATTCGAATAAAAAAAGTAATTTAAAGAAACAACTAAATGCATAATTAAACTTTTATGCTAAAATCGATACTAAAGAAAATACTATATACAATTCTTATTCTTTGGGGAGTAATAAGCTTAATATTTTTACTGTTTAATATTATCCCCGGCGATTCTGCTCGAATGATGCTAGGACAAAGAAGCGATATTAATTCTATAAAAGCAATAAAAAAAGATTTAGGATTAGATAAGCCTAAAATAATACAATACATAAAATATCTCAACGATTTATCGCCCTTATCTATTCACGAAAATAGCAATAGTGATTCTTATTTTTATTTCGATAAAGAAAAATACTCACCATATATTAAGTTGTCAACAATTAGTTCGAAGATAATTATTCTTAAGAAACCATACTTAAGACGCTCGTATCAGAGTAAAAAAGAAGTATCAGAAATTATATCAGAAACTTTACCCAACACATTTATTCTTGCTCTTACATCAATATTATTTGCATCGATTTTGGGTATTATATTAGGAATAATAGCAGCCATAAAAAAAGACAGTATTTTCGACAAAGCTTCTTTGTTTTTTTCAGCAATAGGAATGTCAGTGCCTTCATTCTTTGCAGCGATTTTTATAGGTTGGTTTTTTGCTTTTGTTCTTGGCGGTATTACAGGATTAAATTTAACAGGTAATTTATACGAAATCGACGATTTTGGTAATGGACAATATCTTCAACTTAAAAATTTAATCTTACCTGCTTTTACATTAGGTATACGACCATTGTCTATTGTAATACAATTATCGAGAAATTCTATGCTCGAAGTATTATCGCAAAATTACATTCGTACAGCAAAAGCAAAAGGTTTAAGTTCTGGCAGAATAATTTTTCGTCATGCTTTAAGAAACGCTCTTAATCCGGTAATTACAGCTATCTCGGGTTGGTTTGCTTCATTAATGGCAGGTGTAGTTTTTGTTGAATATGTTTTCGGCTGGAAAGGTCTAGGGTATATTATTGTTGATGCCCTAAACAAATACGATTTTCCGGTAGTTATAGGTTGTGTATTAACAATATCGGTAATTTTTATAATAATTAATACTATAGTAGATATATTATATATGATATTAGATCCGAGAATAAGAATATAAAATAAATTTGTAAATTTGATAATATAAACAAAAATCATAAAATAATGAGAAAAAAGATAGTTGCCGGAAATTGGAAAATGAATAAAAATTTGAACGAAGGTATTAATTTAGTAAATGAGCTAAAATTGTTAACAGATAATACACCAGAAGATGTACAATTAATTATTGCACCACCATTTATTCACCTTACAGAAATTTCGAAATTACTTAAAAACACAAATATAAAACTTGCAGCCCAAAATTGTGCCGACAAAGAAAAAGGAGCATTTACCGGCGAAATATCTGCCGAAATGGTAAAATCTACAGGAGCCGAATATGTTATTATCGGACACTCTGAAAGACGCTCTATATATTTAGAAGATAACACAATATTAAATTCAAAAACAAAATTAGCCTTAAAAAATCAATTACAAGTGATATTCTGTTGTGGCGAAAATCTCGATGAAAGAGAAGCTAATAAACAATTCGAAATTGTAAAAAAACAACTTACCGAAGGAATTTTAGACTTAAACAAAGATGACATATCT
Source organism: uncultured Bacteroidales bacterium (assembly GCA_964504155.1). GTDB lineage: Bacteria > Bacteroidota > Bacteroidia > Bacteroidales > UBA12077 > CAZDCZ01. The sequence continues at coordinate 8,587 of CAZDCZ010000047.1, forward strand.
AATATAGTAATAGCATACGAACCTGTATGGGCAATAGGTACCGGAAAAACCGCATCTGCAGAACAAGCTCAGGAAATGCACAAATATATTAGAACACTTATTAGCAAAAACTACAATTCAGAAGTAGCAAACAATATAACTATTCTTTATGGTGGTAGTTGTAAACCATCGAATGCCAATGAACTATTTGCAAATAACGATGTTGATGGCGGGTTAATTGGAGGAGCTGCACTTAATGCCAACGATTTTATAGAAATAAGTAAATCATACTAAATAAATCGGATATTGTTATCAATTTAAGTAAAAAAGTACTTAAAATAATCTCTACTAATAAAATGCTCGACATTAAATATTAATATCAATACGATTCAAGTTAATATAGTTCAATTATGCTTTTATTAAAAAAAATATCTACTAGAAAAAATGCAAGTAATAAATTATTTTCATTAATAATATTTTGTTTGTTATCAACATTCTTTATCACATCAGCTTATTCTCAAAATATTAAAAGTTTCTCAACAGATACTCTTGAGTTTATTGAAGAATTCGAAGAATATTTACAACAAAACATTAACGATAATGATGAAAAGAAACTTGAGATTTTTGTTAAAAAATGGAAAACAAATTTTTTCTCAGATACAATACAAAGCAGAATTATAAGCGTATCGGATCTTTTATTAAAAAAGAAAGCACGAAGAAATCCCCATTTTCTTTTGTATATGAAAGCCATATTAATATTTACAGAAACTGAAAAAGGAATTGAGAATTACGATGAATGGGAACAAGGAATAATTTATATTTTAAACGAAATAGATCGTCCATTAAGCATACTAACAAAATATATTAAAAATTCGGTATTGTTAATAGAATACAATATCTTAAATAAATCGAATGCTACAAATTGGATGTTATCGTCTGACAATTATAAATTTGAATATACCAACAAAATTAGAATTGTTGTAAAAAACAGTAATCTTATTTGTAAAATAAAACGAGACAGTCTAACAATATTCAATGTTTCCGGAATCTTCGACCCCATAACTTTAAACTGGGAAGGCAAAACCGGATTAGTTACATGGGAACGTGCCGGATACAACAGAAAAAATGTAAACGCCCAACTTAATTCATATACTATTAATATGACAAAATCGGGATATATAGCCGATTCTGTAAAATTTAGAAATAATCTTTATTTCGATAAATCATTAAACGGCAAATTAACCGATCAGGTAGTGCATATTGCAAAATCATCAAAGGCTATTTATCCCGAATTTCAATCTTATCAGAGAGTTTTCGACATAAATAATATTTATGATGGAATTAACTATCATGGGGGATTTATTATGAAAGGTGCAAGCTTAATTGGCTCAGGAACTAAAAAAGATAGAGCATACTTAAAAATATATAAAAAAGACACTCTGTTTATTATTGCAAAATCGGAAAATTTTATGTTCAAAAATAATCGTTTAGATGCTACTAACACACAAATAACATTAAAACTAAAAAACGATTCAATATTTCATTCCGGATTACAATTCTCTTATAACAATAATAATAAAGAAATTGCATTATCTCAATCAGATCGCATATTATCGAAAGGAGCATATTTCGATTCATATCATAATGTTACTATAAATTCAGAAAGGTTATTGTGGTACACGAATAAAGACAAATTATATTTTACATCGAGAAGAGGCGGAAGTGTTAGTAATGCTATTTTTACATCGGTAAATTTTTACAATTTACTTGATTACGATAAAATACAAATACGCGACCAATTGCATCCATTAATGGTTTTAAGAAATTTTTCGAGAATAAAAAAAACAACGAATTTCTTTGCATCAGAATTAAGCGCTTATATGGAATATCCAATATATCAAATTCGCCAAATGCTTATATTTCTGACAGTTGACGGATTTATATTTTACGATTTCGACACCGACGAAGTATCAATAAATAAAAAGCTTTTCGATTATGTAGATGCTCGTTTAGGAAAAATAGACTATGATGTTATGAAGTTTAGTTCAGAAACAAGCTCATCAACCCATAATGGAGTGCTCGACCTAAATAATTATAAGCTTACCATTAGTGGAATACCAAAAATAGCATTAAGCGACTCACAAAATGTTGTTATTTACCCTAAATACAACAAAATTGTAATGAAAAAAGATAGAGATTTCGATTTTACAGGTATTATCGACGCCGGACTATTTACATTTTATGGCAAAGACTTTAATTTTATTTATGATAAATTCAAAATTAAACTCGATAATATAGACTCTTTAAATATAAGAGTACAAACCGATGAAAAAGATATGTACAATAATCCTTTATTGCTAAATGTAAAAAGCACATTGCAAAATATAACAGGCGATTTATTAATAGACAGACCGGATAATAAATCGGGATTAAAAAATTACCCACAATATCCTATTTTTAACAGTACAGAAAAAGCATATGTTTTTTATAACGATTCTAAAATTCAAAAAGGAGTATATAAAAAAGATAATTTCTTTTTCGAACTCGATTCATTTATAATCGACAGTTTAGATAATTTTACTATTCCGGGTTTACGATTTAATGGTCATTTTTATTCAGCCGATATCTTCCCTCCTTTCGACGATACTCTTTATTTACGCCCCGACAATTCGTTAGGGTTTAATAGAAAAACTCCCGAAAATGGATTTCCTTTATATAAAGGAAAAGGAAGCTATTATAATATGATTGATTTAAGTAATAGAGGATTACGAGGCGAAGGAGAATTATCGTACCTAACTAGTACTGCAAAAACGAAAGATATTTTATTCTTCCCCGATTCTACAAAAGTACATGCATTTGAATATAATTTAACAGAACGAACATCCGGAATAGAATATCCAAAAGTAAATTCAACAGAAATTGATATTAAATGGTATCCGTACAATGATGTTATGTATGCCGAGCAAACAAACAAACCATTTAATATGTTTAACGAAAATATATTCTTAAGTGGCAAGCTAACATTAAAACCTACAGGATTATCAGGTAAAGGGAGCATGAATTTAACCAAAGCATCTATTATATCAAATTTATTTAACTATCAATCGGCAACAATAGATGCCGATACTTCCGATTTTAAATTAAAAACTTTCGATAAAACAGATTATACATTTTTATCATCAAATATTGATGCTCATATCGATTTTAATTATAAAATAGGAAACTTCGTGTCGAATAATGGAATTACAAAAACACAATTCCCTCAGAATTTATATATATGTTACCTCGATAAATTCTCGTGGCATTTAGATAAAAATATTTTAAAAATAGAATCGAACCCACATGTAGAAACTTTATCGAGAGATAGTATAGTAATAGAATATTTAAAACTAAAAGACGATAATCTTCCAGGAGCATTATTTGTATCATTACATAAAAGTCAAGATTCTTTACGTTTTTCTTCGGGCACAACAAATTTTAGTGTAGAAAATACTCTCTTGAGTTCTTCTGAAGTTGAATATATTAAAGTTGCAGATGCATTGGTATATCCAAAAAACAATTTAGTTAATGTTGAAAAAACTGCCAAGATGCAAACTCTGAAAAAAGCAGTTATAATTGCAAATAACACAACAAAATATCATCGTATTTTCGATGTTAAACTAAATATTCTTGGAAGAAAAAAATATTTAGGAAGCGGTGATTATAATTATATTGACGAGAATAAAGCAATACAAAAAATCCATTTCACTCAAGTACAAATCGATACAAATATTAGAACAATAGCTACAGGAACAATATTAGAACCCGACAGTTTCACTCTTAGTCCTGCTTATAGATATCAAGGAGAAGTTAAACTAAATGCATGGAAACAATATTTATGTTTTACAGGAGGAGCAAAAATTAACCATAACTGCCCACTAATTCCTAATTATTACACATATTTTGAATCTGAAATAAACCCCGACAGTATTTATATTCCGTTAAGTAAAAATTTAAAAAATATAAATAATATAAAACTATCGGCTGCATCGTATATTACAAAAGACTCATCGCATATATATTCAAGCTTCCTCTCTAAACGAAGAGACCCCAACGACAAAGTTGTAGTTGGAGCAAGCGGATATTTATACTACGATAAAAATTCGAGTAAATATTTAATTGCAGAAGCTAATAAATTACGCAACCGCGATTCTATAGGGAATTTACTTAGTTTACATAAAAATTACTGCTTACTACACGGCGAAGGAAAAATTTCTACCGGGGCAGATTTAGGTCAATTAAAAATGAATCCGACAGGAACATTTAATCACAATTTAAGTAAAAATGAGATAAAACTAGAACTTACTATGCCTATAGATTTCTTTTTCTCGTCGGGCGCCTTAGATACTCTTATTAAAGACATTAATACCAATCCGGAATTAGAGACTTTTAAAATTACAGGAAGAAGTTATTTAAAAAATCTTCACGAACTAATTGGCATAAAAGGAACAAATAAATTTATTAATCAAGTAAACTTATATAATATAGATACTAAATTTAGTAAAGAAATACAGCATACTTTTATTCTAGGAAAAATAAAACTTAAATGGAATACCGAAACAGGCTCATATCTTTCTGATGGACCAATTGGGATATCTATGATAAACAATAAGCCGATTAATAAATATGTTGATGGATATATTGAAATATTAAAACGTAGAAGTGGTGATCTTTTCCGATTCTATATAAAGCTACCAAACGGCAACTACTATTTCTTTACTTATTCGCGTGGAGTTATGCAAACCTTGTCGAATAATAAAGATTTTATAAACGATATTGAAGCAATAAAATCGCGTAAACGAAAACTTAAAACACCTAGAAAAGAAACACCTTACCGATACATTATTGGTACCAATAGAAGTGTAGAGTCTTTTTTACGAAGAATGCGGCAAATAGAACAAGCTAAACAAGAACAATTAGAAGAAGAACAAGCAAAACCGACAGATTCGATAAACTAAAAAGTATAATCGTCATCGGATGTTCAGCTAGTCATCCTATGACTAGCAATTCTGTTTGGAAGTGTTCTTATTTGTGCGTTATAAAACCAGCCGTATCGAGCATAAAAGTCTTTTAAATGTAAATTCATATAATAATTTTGTTGAAACTTCTTTTTACTTTTTGACACTTATTTCAAACATGACAAATTAATCACATTTTGATAATTAAATTTTGAGTCAACTCCGAAAAGTCTTCATATTACAAATGTATTAAAAATGAGCCCACTCTAAAAAGTCATAAAATTTAAACTCGTTTAGAATGGCATTTAAAATTTTTTTTTAAATAATTTGTAGTATTAATTTCTTTAGATTTATATTTGAGAATAATATTTATAATACAAATTTAATATCAAATATGGTATCTAAAATTAAGAATTTCTTTTCGTTAGTAAAATTTTCGCATACAATTTTTGCAATGCCATTCGCTATTATTGGTTATTTTTTTGCAATTCACGATGGTAATTTAAATTTCGACATTAAAATATTTATATTTGTTATTTTATGTATGATATTCGCTAGAAATGCAGCTATGTCATTTAATAGATTTATCGATAGAAATATTGACAGTAAAAATCCTAGAACTGCACTACGAGAAATCCCTTTAGGAATAATTAAATCTAAATCTGTATTAATATTTGTTATTATCAATTCTATATTATTTATATTAACAACATATTTTATTAATAAATTAACTTTTTACCTTTCTCCAATTGCCTTATTTATTATTTTAAGTTACAGTTTAACAAAACGATTTACAGCATTTTGCCATCTGATTTTAGGAATAGGATTATCATTAGCTCCTATTGGAGCTTATTTAGCTGTTACCGGTAAATTTGCCACAATTCCAATTATTTATTCTTTTGTTGTACTATTTTGGGTTAGTGGTTTCGATATTATTTATGCATTAGACGATTTAGATTTCGATAAAGAAGAAAAACTAAAATCTTTTCCAGTATTTTTCGGCAAAAAAGGAGCTTTAAATGCATCAACAATATTACACATATTATCTGCTGCACTTATTATTTTTGCAGGAATACTAGCACATTTTGGAATATTTTATTGGATTGGCAGTACTATTTTTATTATCTTACTGTTTTATCAACACAGTATTGTGAAACCAAACGATTTAAGTAAAGTTAATTTAGCTTTCTTTACAACCAACGGTATTGCCAGCATTATATTTTCAACATTTTTTCTATTAGATATTTTCCTTTAGTAGCTTCCATTATTTAGCTTTTTAAGCTTTTTAAGTTTTTAAAGCAAAAATTTGTACCTTTGGCACTTATATTTTTTGTATTAAATTTTACATTCATCCAACAAATGAAAAGATTTACAATTATTATATTATTTATTGCAATTAGCACAACTTGTTTCTCAGAAGAAAACACGACTACAAGTACAACAAACAACATTGAACAAAAAGCGAATTATCAGCAATTTAAAAACCAATTTGCAAATATTAATTTTGCAAGTTCTAACGATTTTTCTCATATTGGTCGCAGAAGAAAAGATGACAAACTTATGCTTTATGTAGCAGGAGGAATTGTTCTTAGCTCTACAACTCTTGTTCTAATTAACAATCCCGACAAAACAGCTATGCCAAATGCAAAACAGGCAAATATTGGTGTAATTGTTGGAGGAATAATTGCAACAGGTATGATAGTTACAAAATATTTTATTGATAAACGCTAACAATAAATTATTAAATATGCATTCTAAAATATTTCTGGTAATATTATTATCAACTATAATAATTTTTGTTTCAGCAAAATCGAGTTATAATAATAAATATCTGATTAAGAAATATAAAGAACATACTGATCAAATACAATCTCTTGCATTTAACCCCAACAGCACAAGCTTTTTAAGTGGTTCGTCTGACGAAACAATTAAAATGTGGACTCTTTTATCTAACAAATCGATAAAAACACTTAAACGTCATCATCACGATGTTTATGCACTAAAATTTTCATCGGATGGAAAATATTTTTTTAGTGGAGGAGACAATAGTATTGACATGTGGAATTCTGATGGAAGTTATATTAAAACTTTCTCTGGTAATGCAACATCAGTATGGTCAATAGACATAAGTAAAGATAATAATTATATTGTTAATGGCTGTTTCGAAAAAACATTCCGATTATGGAATATAGATACTCAGAAATGTGAATACACTTTTAAAGGGCATTCTAAAAGTGTTTTAGCTACTGCATTTAGCAAAGACGGAAAACAAATTGCAAGTGGGTCGCAAGATAATACTATAAAATTGTGGGATTTAGAAACTAAGACCTTACTAAAAACAATTAATGGACACGGTGGAAATATTTATTCCCTAGCCTTTTCGCCCGACAATAAATATCTTGCAAGTGCATCGAGAGACAAAACAATAAAAATATGGAATGCTGAAACCGGCAATTTTATTAAAACCTTAACAGCTCATAATAGAAGCGTTATGGAAATAAAATTCAGTACAAATGGCAAATTTATGGTTTCTGCTTCGTACGATGCTACCGTAAAAATTTGGGATACAAAAAATTGGGAAGTAATATATACATATCAGCATTCTGAACCTATTAATTGTGTAGATATTAGCAGCAACAATAAATACATTATTAGTGGCAGTTCCGATAACAATATCTACTTATGGGAAGTAAATAACAAAATACTTGTTGATTATTACTTTAATAATGAACTTACTAAAGAGATGGAAGAATCGAAATTATTTGTTCCACAAAAATCAACCGAAAACAAAAAAGAAAAGAAATTGAGAAAAGAAAAAGCTGATATATTTTTAAAAAAGCTATATTCTAAATACTCAAGCAAACTATAACACGCTACAATGCAAATAATTACATACATTTTCTTTATTTTTTTTATTTATTTTATTGCAATAATACCTTTTAATATATTATATGTTTTTTCGAACTTTATAGCCTTTATTCTACACAGAGTTATTGGATATAGAAAAAATATAATAACAAATAATTTACTAAAATCGTTTCCGGAAAAAACCGATGCAGAGATTAAACAAATAATTAAGAAAAACTATAAAAACCTATCCGATTTGCTAATAGAAAGCCTTAAAGGATTTACTATAGACAGCAAACAACTTGTTAAGCGTTATAAAATAGAAAATCCGGAATTACTTAATAAATATTTTTACCGGCAACAAAGTGTAATTGGAGCCGGAGGTCATATTTGCAATTGGGAATGGGGCGCATTGGCAGGTGGTTTACAAATTCAACATTTAGCAATAGGAATATACAAATCGCTTTCGAATAAATATATCGACAAATTATTAAAACGTACAAGATCGAAACATGGCACCTTGCTTAAATCAATTTCTAAAACATCAGAAAGCTTTAAAAACAATTTAAACAAACCAAGTGTTTATCTACTAGTTGGCGACCAAAGTCCATCAACATCAAAATTAGATAAATCATATTGGATAAACTTTTTAAATCAAGAAACCGCATGCCTTCACGGAATAGAAAAATATGCAAAACGCTATAATTTACCTATAATATATTTTAATGTTGTTAGAATAAAACGAGGATATTATTCGGTAAAATTAACGGAATTAATAAGCGAGCCATTAAATTATAATGATGGAGAAATTACAAAACTCTATATGAAAAAATTAGAGAAAATAATTATTGAACAACCTGAAAATTGGCTCTGGTCGCACCGAAGGTGGAAAAAGCAAAAGCCCGCAAATAAAAAATTACTTAATTGATAATTGATATTAAATATTTACAATAGTTGTTTTTCTAATTCGTAATTCTCTAATTTGTAACCCTTTAATTCATAATCCGTAATTTGTAACTCGTAATTATATTACTCAGATGTATCAACTTTACTGCGTTGCGCTCGACATGACAGAAAGCTTTTTATAACTCGTAATTAATTATAAATGCTATGGATTAAACTTTCGTAATTTTTACAAATTACTCTACGCTTTAGTTTTAATGTTGAAGTTAATTCTCCGTTTTCTATAGAAAATGGAGAATTAATTAATCTTATTTTTTTAACTTTTTCGTAATTTGCAAAATCGATTTGCAATTTTTGAATTCTATCTGTTAAATATTCATTAATCTCAATATTATCGAATAAATCTTCACTAGATAAGAAAGAGATATTTAATTTTTCGGCAAGGTTTTCTAAAGCAGAAACATTAGGGACAATTAATGCTGATACAAATTTTTCATTATCTCCAACAATAATTGATTGTTCAATATACTTATCCATATCGAGAATAGGTTCTATTCTTTGTGGGGCAACATACTTACCAACTGAAGTTTTAATAATTTCTTTCAATCTTTCGTACATTACCAAATCGCCGGTATCATTAATTGCACCTGCATCGCCCGTTTTAAACCAAGAATTATCGAAAACTTTTGCTGTTTCATCTTCTTTCTTATAGTAGCCTTTAAAAACAGTTTTTCCTTTAACAAATATTTCGTTCTTATCGCCAATTTTCACGTCAACTTCGGGCATTGGAGTACCTTCGGTTTTCAAATCGAAAACATCATTTTTATAACAACTAACAGTTGCAAGTGTTTCGGTTAAACCATAACCATAATTTATAAATAAACCTATGCTATGAAAAAATCTTTTAATATCGTATGACAATCTAGCACCAGCACAAGGCATAAATCGGATTTTACCTCCAAATACTCTGTTTATTGTATCAAATACCAGAGTTTTGGCAAGAAATAATTTAAATCGTAATAAAGTGCCAATTTTCTCATTATCAGTTCTTTTATCTAAGCATATTTCTCCAATATTAATTGCCCAGTCGAATATTTTTTGTTTAATTACCGGCCACGATTCTTTTGTTGAATAAATTTTAGAATATGTTTTTTCGAAGAATCTAGGCACTGTACACATTATAGTAGGTTTAACTTCCGATAAATAAGAAACTATCTCTTTTGGATCTTGCAAATAATTAATAATAATACCATTATGCAAACAAAAATACAACCATGTTCGCTCAAAAACATGACTTAATGGTAAGAAGCTTAAAGAAACATCATTATCGGAAACATCTAATCTTTGATTGTGAATTTTTATTGTTTGAATAAGATTATTATGATCGATTATAGCTCCTTTGGGCTCTCCTGTCGTCCCCGATGTATAAATAATTGTTGCAATATCTTCTTCGGATAAACTATTTAATCTATTCTCAAGTTCTTGTTTATTATTGGCATTATCTATTTTATTAAAATTATTAAAATAAATTGAATTGTCGTTACTGCCGTTAAGTACAACACTACTATCGAATACAATTATTTTCTCAAGCGATTTACAATCGCTAATTAACTCAGAAGCAATATCGTATTGATATTGCGAACCAACAAAAAGAATTCTTAATTCTGTTTCGTTTATAATATATTTTACTCGCTCTTTCGAGTCGGTAGAATACATAGGAATAGAAACGGCATTAATTGATGCAATTGAGAAATCTGCAATTGTCCATTCCGGCATATTAGGAGAGAATATACCTATATTCTCATATTTTTTTATTCCAAAATTCAATAATGCATACAACAAATAATCAATTTCACAAATAAATTCAGACCATGACAACTCTTTCCATTTTTCATCTCTCTTATATCGTAATGCTGTTCTATTCTGATATTTATCAGCTCTTTCTCTTACTAATTTTGCTAAATGTAAATATTCCAAAAAACAATTCCTTTCATTAAATAATAAATACTACTTTTTTAAAGTAGCTTCAAAAATATCTTTATAAATAAAGAAATCTAAAACATTATTTATTGATGTAAATAGCACATCTGCACTATTAATAACTTCTGAATGCATTCCTTCTCCCTCAATCAGAGCTACCGATAACATTGCATACCTAAACAAACCTATATCGACTCTTCCGTTTCCAACAGCAGCAATATTAGGTATATTAAGCTTTTTTAATACTTTTTCTTTTTCAATAGTATCGGAAGCTGAATAAAAATCGACATCTAAATTTTTAGCTATTAATCTTCCATTACCATATTGATCCGACGACACAATAATTAATTGACAACCTAGCTTTTTTAGTTTTTGAAATCTTTTTTTTACACCTTTTATAAGTTTACCATTAAACGCTAGTGTACCATTTAAATCGAAAACAATCGCATCGATATTATATTCTCCAACTCCTGAAACATTATAATCCATAATATTATTTTTTAACTATCTAAATTACAAATTTACAATTATCTATTTAATAAAATTCTACTATATCTACTTTAAAATTTATATAAAAACCCTACTCCTATCATTTCTTTAAATTGTGCTTTCTGGGTAACACCAATCTGTGTTCTTTTACTATTTACTGTATCAAAAACAGGAATATCAATATCGTCGTCGTAAATAAAGTGAGTATTTAACGACACACTAATAAACTCATTAACTTTCATATCGAGAGCAAGTTCCCAATCGACATCAATATTCTTTGGATTTTGAGAATAGTTTGTAAAGAAATTTATTCTATTTTCGAGATTAATATTATCCATAATCTTTACTTTATACTGTGCTTTAATATATGCTCCTATCTCCTTTCGAATTTTTTCGTCTTCCGACAATCCATATTTCGTTTGATCGTATTTTACAGTATCTCTAACAATTGTAAATTTTGATGTAAGAGGAGAAATAAGGATTGTTAGCTTTTTATTTGGTTTATAATCGAGACCAAAAGAAAACACAACATAACCCGGTGTAAGAAAACTAGAAACAGCAACCGAATCATTTGGATAATCGTAACCTTTAAACAATTGCGATTTAAAGTTAAACAGCAAACTATAATACCAATTTCTATATGCTTCTTGTCCAAATTTTGAATTAATTTCTAATTTGTCGTCATTTTTTCGAATCTTATTTTCCCCGGTTTTAATAAGTCCATATTTATATTCAATATCGTTATCCCATGATTTTTTTCCATAAATATAATCTACATTATATTTTGAAATTGAAAGTCCCGACAAACTACTCTCTCCACCTTGAACCCAATTTGATAAATATCCCTGATTAAATTTTAATGTTGTATGCCCTCCGATTTTCCAAATAGGCACTATTATATTAGTCTTTTTTATTTTTTTTAGATTAACTTGTTTTCTTTTATTATTGATTTCTCGATTAACAGTTTTTTTATATTTTGGGCGATTAATATAAATACCATCTTCGAAAGATATATTAATATTCTTATCCCCAATATTTTTCAACAAAATATTGGCAAACTCCTTTCTATTATCGTAAATATTAATACGAACAGAATCGCCTCTATTATTATTAATATTAAAATACACCGAGTCATTTATAGAATTAGAGAATGACACTTTCATTGAATCTTCTTTAATTTCTGATAATAAATATTTCACTTCATTAACTATCGAATCGTTCAAACAAACTGAAGACGAATCTTTTTCTCGAAATAGAAACGATTCATTTTGTAAATTATTTTCTAAATATTTAGCAACATATTGCACAGAATAACTCTGATGATATTTAATTAACTTATCAATAGCCTGATAAATAGTGTCGTTTGAGATACTATCTCTTGCACTCCGACTCATCTGTCTTTTTAAATTTCGAATAGTATAAGATAATGTATCAAGCTTCGAAAAAATTACTGAATCGTTATTATAATTCTTAATAGAATCTATTATCTGTTCTCCGGCTTCATTTTTTTTTACTATTGCAATAGAATCGTTAACAAATAGCGAATCAGTTTTAGTAATTATATTATTTATATTTAAGACATTAGAGTTATTTAATATAGAATCGTGCTTAATAGATATCTTTTGTATAGTATCATTCGTTTTATTATTGCTTATATTATATTTTTTTTCTGAAACAAAATCGGAAAGTACCGAAACTATTTTAATAGAATCATTTTCTTTAGAATTTAATAAGGTATCGACACTTATTTTTAAGCTATCATTTTCTATTACAATATTGCTATCTAAAACATATTTATAAAAATAAACTAAATCTGTACTATCTCTATTTTCGTTATTACTTTGTGCAACAACTTGCATAAACACCACACTAACAATAAGAAACAACAAAACTTTCTTCATAAAAATATTAATACATTATTATTTTACATAAAATTACAGGCAACAAAATTATTAAATTTCTTATACTTTTTTTTAAATAATCGTATATTTGCACAAATAAATTTGAAGAAAATATGAATTATAATAAACATATCATTCTCAAAGCTATGAAAATATACTTAAATCTTAAGAACAGAGATTCTTTCCGTTTTTATTTTACCATTTATTAGTAAATACTCATTTTTATCAAATAAACATTATATCTTATTCGATTTCACTAATTTACATATTATTATAGTTATTTAAATCTATACCTATAATAAAATTATTAGATATAATAAATATTAATTTCTTAAAAAAAACATATTATGGAATTACCATTTGCAGAATCATATAAAATAAAGATGGTTGAAACCATCAAAAAGAGTACAACAGAAGAAAGAAAACAATGGCTAAAAGATGCTAAATACAATCTTTTTAATATTAAAAGCGATCAAGTATTTATCGATTTATTAACCGATTCAGGAACCGGAGCAATGAGCGATAAACAATGGGGAGCTATAATGGTTGGTGACGAAAGCTATGCCGGAGCTCGCTCGTATTACACTTTAAAAGATACTATAAAAAATATTTTTGGTTTCGATTATTTCTTACCTACACATCAAGGACGAGCTGCCGAAAATGTTTTGTTTTCTGCTTTAATAAAAGAAGGAGATATTGTTCCCGGAAACTCTCATTTCGACACAACAAAAGGACATATTGAATTTCGTAAGGCAAAAGCAATAGATTGCACTATTGATGAAGCTTTCGACACACAGATAGAACATCCTTTTAAAGGAAACGTGAATATCGAAAAATTAGAAGAAGTAATAAAAAGTAATCCTATTGACAAAATTCCATTTATTTTAATAACTGTTACTTGTAACTCATCGGGAGGACAACCTGTTTCAATCGAAAACATTAAAGAAGTAAGAAAAATTGCAGATAAATATAATATTCCGGTAATATACGATTCAGCTAGATTTGCTGAAAATGCGTATTTTATTAAGATTCGAGAAAAAGAATACAAAAATAAAAGCATAAGAGAAATTGTTAAAGAAATGTTTTCGTATGCCGATGGAATGACTATGAGTAGTAAAAAAGATGCAATTGTAAACATGGGTGGCTTTATTGCTATGCGAAGCGAAGAATTATTCAAACAAGCTAGCGTTTTTAATATCATGTTCGAAGGTTATATTACTTACGGTGGTATGTCGGGACGCGACATGAATGCTTTGGCTCAAGGATTATACGAAGGAACAGAATTTGATTATCTTGAAACAAGAATTAATCAAGTTGCTTATTTAGGACAACAATTAGTTAATTTTGGCATTCCTGTTCAAAAACCTTTCGGCGGGCATGCAATATTTGTTGATGCCAAAAGATTTTTACCAAATCTTCCAAAAGAAGAATATATAGCACAAACTCTAGGAGTTGAACTATATATTGAAGCAGGAATAAGAGGCGTTGAGATTGGGACTTTACTTGCCGACAGAGATCCCGAAACAAGAGAAAACCGATATCCAGATTTAGAATTATTGCGTTTGGCTATTCCTCGAAGAGTATATACAAACAATCATATGGACGTTATTGCTGTTGCTCTAAAAAATGTTTTTGACCGACGTGAAGAAATTACAAAAGGCTTTAAAATTGTTTATGAAGCTCCAATAATGCGACATTTTACTGTTGAATTAGAAAAAGCATAACTAATAAACACCATATAGAAATACACTTCATATAAGATGAAGTGTATTTTTTTTATCGATATTCGCCAAAATATTATTTCTTATGAGAAACCTAACGCAAGGAAAAGAAAGTAAATTAATATTTAAATTTGCATTACCAATGCTGTTAGGCAATGTGTTTCAACAATTATACAATATTATTGATAGTATTATTGTTGGGAACTTTATTGGGAAAGAAGCTTTAGCTGCCGTTGGAGCTTCTTTTCCAATAATTTTCTTATTTCTTTCTCTAATTATTGGTATAGTATCGGGAAGCACTATCGTGATTTCGCAATATTTTGGTGCAAAAAAAATAGAAAAAGTAAAACAAACTATTGAAACTTTATATCTATTTATATTTTTTGCATCGATAATAGTAAGTGGTCTCGGTATTATTTTTAGCGACGAAATTTTCAAATTATTACAACTTCCCGAAGAAATTATTCCTCAAGCTACAAGTTATTTCAACATTTTTATTGGAGGTGTAATTATTTCGTTCGGGTTTAATGGTACAAATGCAATACTTCGAGGTTTGGGAGATTCCAAAACGCCTCTATATTTTCTCATTCTTTCGACAATATTAAATATTGGTCTAGACTTATTATTTATTTTAGTGTTTAAACTAGGGGTTTCAGGTGCAGCAATTGCAACAGTAATAGCTCAGGGAATTACTTTTATATTGGCAATTATATATTTGAATAAGAATCATAAAATAATTCATGTGGCAATATTCAAACTAAAATTCAACACAGAAATATTTCTTAAAAGCATAAAAATAGGTCTTCCAACAGGAATTCAACAATCGTTTGTTGCATTAGGGATGATAGCATTAATGAGCTTGGTAAACACTTTCGGAACAAATGTAATAGCTGCTTATACTGTTGGAACTAGAATTAACTCATTAGCTTCTTTACCCGCCATGAATTTTGCCGCAGCATTATCTATATTTGTAGGTCAGAATATAGGAGCAAAAAAACAAGAAAGAATAAAATCCGGATTTATTGCTACCATAACTATGTCGTCAGTACTTTCTATAATTGTTTCGATATTCGTATTACTTTTCGGAAACTTTATTATGCACTTATTTACCTCAGACCCCGATGTAATTGCAATAGGAAAAAGATTTTTAATTATTGTCGGAGCTTTTTATATTGTTTTCTCATCGATGTTTGTTACAACAGGAGTTTTGCGTGGTGCAGGAGTTACAATAATACCAATGTTTATTACTCTATTTGCCCTCTGGGGAGTAAGAATTCCCATAGCATATTTTCTTTCAGGAAAAATAGGGATTTCAGGTATTTGGTGGGCTATTCCTGCAGGTTGGATATTAGGTTTTTTTCTATCGTTCTCGTATTATCTTACAGGAAGGTGGAAGAAAAACGTTGTAATTTAGAATACAGGATTAATAAATTACATCTTAATTATTGCATTTAGCCATTAATCATCAATAATTAATATTTAACAATTAAATT
>CAZDCZ010000048.1:0-24826 GCA_964504155.1 uncultured Bacteroidales bacterium
ACTTTAATCGAACCATACTAAAATCTCCAATCCTTGAAGGTTTTAAAAACCTTCAAGGATTAAAAAATCTACTTACTCATATATTCTTCCCGCACAACTTTAAATTCTGAACCCTCTTTCCATTTCGGGAATGTTTTTTCGTTTGCAAGTTTATATCCTACACGAAAAAGCAATTTTGCATCTTCTTCTGTTCCCGAAAGATCCCAAAAATTCGCATCGTACTCATCTGCAGGTTTATGATAATAGTTCTCAAGCCAATTCTTCTCCATTTTTGCTGCCCACTCTTTACCATATTCTCTGCTATCGCAATTCCCTCTCACAAAAAGTGCAGGCACTCCGGCTTTGGCAAAAGCAAAATGGTCGGCTCTATAATACATTCCGGTATGCGGATTAGGATCGGGAAAAATATATCTGTCTTGTTTCTTTGCAAATTCAGCAACATAGTCTTCTAATTCCGACTGTCCCGAACCTGTTATCATAACATCTTTATATCTGCCAAAAGGCAACATTAAATCGTTATTAATATTTGCAACTGTTTTCGAAAGAGGGAAAACAGGATTTTGTACATAATATTTTGCTCCAAGCAAACCTTGTTCTTCCGATGTTGTAGCAATAAACATTATTGAACGTTCCGGAGTTTTTCGTAGCGATTTAAATGCTTGGGCAATTTCCATCATCCAAGCAAGCGAAGTTCCATTATCAACAGCTCCATTATATATAGAATCTCCATTATGTACAGGTCCTATTCCAAGATGATCCCAGTGGGCAGTATAAATAATAACTTCGTCGGGTCGTTCACTCCCTTTTATATATCCTAATAAATTTTTTGTAACAGCAAATTTATGTTTCGACAGCATTTTAAAATTAACTTTTGCCCCTAACGAAAAAGCTTTAAATTCTTTTGTTTTAGCTTTTCCCATTTCTTCGTCAAGATCAATATTAAATTTTTTAAATACTTTATGAGCTGCATCTAAAGTAAGCCATCCTTCAAGAGCACATCTCGACATATAATTATCCTTGGGTTGAAGATACAATTTGGGTATTGTTGCTCCATTCAAAACAACACTAAAAGGATATCCTGCCGGCTTTGCTTGATGAATTATCAAAACTCCTTTTGCCCCTTGTCGTGCTGCCTCTTCGTATTTATATGTCCAACGACCATAATATGTCATAGCATTACCATTAAACATATCTTCGTTTGTTGTCCCAAAACCGGGATCATTTACCAATACAACAACTACTTTGTTTTTAACATCAATACTTTCGTAATCGTTCCAATTGTATTCAGGTGCAACAATTCCATAGCCGGCAAAAACTAAATCAGCATTATTTATATTTATCTCATCGATTAACTGATGTGAAAAAGCTACAAACTCATCTTTATATTTCAAATTTATCTTTTTATAACCCGAATGAATTTCCATAATTTCATTGGGACTAACAGAAACTTCAACCATAGGGACATCTTGGAAATAGCTCCCGTTATTTGCAGGCTCTAATTCTATCTCTTTAAATTCGTTCTCGAGATATGCCAATGTCTTTTTCTCCCCAACAGTAAATGGCTTTCGACCTTGATACTCATCTGAAGCTAAAACCTTTACATGTTCAACCATTTCTTCTTTTGTTATTCCCGATATTGCTTTTTCTATATTTCTTTTTTGAAAATTACAAGAACTTGCAAAAATCATAATAATTGCACCAAAAAATAATTTCTTCATATATCTATATTTCAAATTTTACTATATCAACTACAAACTTATGTATTACATAAAAACAAAACTATTTTATTATGATTTTATTTCGCATTTATCATTCTTTATTCGAATCTATAAAAGCTAATATTTTATCAATAAAAAAACAGCAAGATATCTCTCGCTGTTTCTAAATTATAACTTTCGACTTTAAATCACATAAAATTAATATTTTTTAATATAATCTAACATCGATTCAAGTATTTTTCTTCCATCGGTATTTCCCAATTCATCATCGGCAGCTCTCTCGGGATGAGGCATCATTCCAATTACATTTTTCTTTTTATTACATATTCCGGCAATATTCTCAACCGAGCCATTCGGATTACTTTCCGATGTTATTTCGCCGTCTTTATTACAATATCGAAATAATATTTGTCCATTCAAGCGCATTTCTTTTAACACATCTTTTTTTGCATAATATCTACCCTCACCATGAGCAATTGGTATTATTAATGGCTTTTGTTTTTCTAATCCAGAAGTAATACTACATGAATTATTATCGGGAGTAATTTCAATATTCTTACAAATAAATTTTTGATTATTGTTATGTAATAATGCTCCGGGTAATAATCCACACTCACATAATATCTGAAAACCGTTACAAACACCAAAAACAAATCCTCCATGATTTGCAAAATCAATTACTTCTTTCATTATCGGAGAATATCGAGCTATTGCACCCGAGCGTAAATAATCGCCATAAGAAAAACCTCCCGGCAAAATTATTCCGTCAACATTTTGCAAATCTTCATCTTTATGCCATAATTCAACAACCTCATGTTTCAAAATATTTCTTAAAACATATATCATATCTCTATCGCAATTAGATCCCGGAAAAATAACAACACCAAATTTCATTTGAATATTTTTAATAAATAACTAACTATCTGCTCTTTCGCAAAAAAAACATTATTTTGCATTTCAAAGATATAGATTTAATAAATGTTGGACAAATTACTATATAATCTTTTTTACTAATTTATTATATTTGTATTATTATAATATTTTATTAAACAATTCTTTATAACAAAATAACAAAGACATGAAATTACTTAAAAAAGTTCTTATTGTATTTTTGATATTAGTATTATCTTTTGTCGGGTTTATTATTTTTTCTACTTTAACAAAATTCTCTCCCGAAGAAAAAGAATTAATATCTTCGACAGAAAGTCCTGATACTATTTTGTATAACACTCCTATTAATTTAATGATTTGGAATATTGGATATTGTGGACTTGGTGCCGACATGGATTTTTTCTACGATGGTGGCAAACAAACAAGAACAAGCAAAGAAAATACAATAGAAAACTTTTCTAAAGTAAAGAAATTTATATCAAATAACGATTCTCTCGATTTCATTCTTTTACAAGAAGTAGATAAATTATCGAAACGAAGTTATCGTATTAACGAATTCGATGGTTTTAAAAATTTATTATCTCAATTTCATTCTTCTTTTTGCAAAAACTACGATGTTAAATTTGTCCCATCACCAATTAATGCTCCTTTAGGAAGAGTTACATCAGGCTTAGCTAGCTTTAGTAAAAAATTGCCCAAAACAGTTAACAGATACTCTTTCCCGGGCGATTACAGCTGGCCTGTAAATTTATTTATGCTCCGACGTTGCTTTATGGTTAACCGATATCCTGTAAACAACAATAAAGAACTAATAATTATTAATACTCACAACTCTGCCTACGATGACGGTTCTTTAAAACAAAAGCAAATGGCTTTTTTAAAAAATTTTCTTATATCTGAATACAAAAAAGGAAATTACATTCTTGTAGGTGGCGATTGGAATCAAAATCCACCAAACACATCATTGGTCTTTAGTGGAAACAAAAACGATGCTAAAAGATTCAACTTAAACCCAATCCCAAATGATTATATTTCGAAAGAATGGACTTGGATTTTCGATAACAAAACTGCTACAAACAGATATTTAAATACTCCATATTATAAAGGAGAAAGCACTACTACAACTCTCGATTTTTTCCTTGTTTCGCCAAACATTAAATTTTACACTGTAAAAGCCATAGATTTAAGCTTTCAACATACTGACCATCAGCCCGTTATTATATCGATAAAATTAATCTAAAAAAAAATCTTTAATAGCTTTGAAATAATCCATTTTTATATATTTTTGCACCCTAATTTTGGGATGTAAAATATGTATAGAAACAAATTACAATCGGCAATTGTGGTTATTTTTATTTTGTTTTTTTCTACAAAAAGTAATGCTGATGAAAATAAATCAATAATAAACTATAAAATTGACTTTCGTAATCAACATATTTGGAGAGGAAGTCAAACAAGTAAAATACCTTGTATTGAACCATCGGCATGGATGTCGAAAAACAATTTCGATTTTGGAGCATGGGCAGCACAAAGTATTAACGGACAATATTCTGAACTCGATCTTTTTATAAAATACTCTATCAAAGATTTTTCATTTTCGTTCTACGATTATTATTGCCCTACTGAAGTTACTTCAGACGAATTTCTAGATTATAAAAATTCAAGCACAAAACATTTATTCGACATAAATTTTAATTACAACGGGAATCACAATTTTCCAATATCATTATTGATTTCTACAATGATATATGGCGACGATAAAAACCCTAACAATAATAAAAATTACTATTCAACATATGTTGAATTTGGATATTCAACATCTATAAATAATAGCACTTTAAACTTTTTCCTTGGACTAACTCCTTCAACAAGCTTTTATAATAAAAAGTTTGGAATAGTAAATGCAGGAATTTCTAAATCGACAAAAATAAAAACAATAAATAATTACCAAATTCCAATCGTAACATCAATTATTACAAATCCACAAAAGAAAACTCTTTTTCTTGTTATTGGTTTTAGCATTTAATAACACAAAACACCTTAATTAACAACTCTTAAGTACCTTAAATTTTCCATTTAACACAAACCCATCTAATTTCATTTTCGTTGCCGAGCTTATTGCATCGTCTATTGTGTGAACTATTGGTTCTCCTTTAATATTAAACGAGGTATTAATTAATGCTTTTATTCCATATTCAACATCTAGCATAACCAACAAATCGTACATAAAGGTATTCTCATCTCTATTAAATATGGTTTGAATTCTCGATGTTCCATCAACATGAACTACTCCTTCAATTTCTTTTCTTTTATCCAACAGAATTTTAAAATCGAGAAGCATATATTTACTCAAATGATGAATTTTATCTAAACCTGTATAATATTTAGCATTTTTTTCGAGCATAATTGGAGCTACAGGCCTGTACCACTCACGTTTCTTATGAAACTGACTTACTTTTTCTGTTAATTCTTTTGATGAAGCCAAAGCAATGATACTACGATTACCAAGAGCTCTTGGACCACTCTCTCCCATTCCATTACATATGCCAATTACTTTTTTATTAATTAATAATTCGGCTATTTCACGAATATCATTTTTAGTATATTTAACATCGTATAAACCTATCCCCCAATTATTTAAGTACGGATTATGAACACTAACGCACTTATGCTTAATATTCTCGACAAAAGCACCTGCTCCAATCGACAAGCCCGAATCGTTAGTACATGGAGGAATAAAAACATCGTCGAAAATATTGCTCTTTACAATATATGTGTTAGAAACAATATTTAATGCCGAACCTCCTGTTAGATACAAATATTTTGTCTTCGTATCTTTTTGCAAGGTCTTTAATTTTTCAAGAAAATCGCGTTGAAAAATGTATTGTATAGTTGCAGCAATATCTTGAATAAAATTATTTTTTTGATTAAACGAATTAATATCTATCCTCCAATTGCTTTTTAAACTCTCAAAAAACACTTGTTTGTTTGTCCATATATTGGCAAAGTAATCATTCTTCTTTAACCAATCTTCAAGTTCGGGTCTGAATTTACCATAAGATGCAAAACCCATCAATTTCCCCGGCACACTATTCTGCTCATTTCGTTTAGCTCTTATTATTGAGAAACATAAGGCATTGGCATTAAATAAAGACGATAAATATTTCAAACTCCAATTAGCTTCCTTTTTTACAAGTTTCGAATCGCAATAATGCCATGCCGAGAAATTACTTAAACTAGCTCCACCATCGAAATGAACTAATAAACTATTATTATTAAATTTTCCGAAAAAGGGCAAGCAACTATAAATATGAGCCAATTCATGATTCAATATATAAGCATCAACATTTCTATTTAGCCAAAAACATTTTCCTTTTTCTAAATTATTTAAAACATTATTATTTAATGGAGCTTCAAATCTCATATCTCCTCTTTCAGAAATAAACGCTCTACCAACAACATTATCAACAAACACTAAATCGAGATTACTTAACTCTAATATTTTCTCTTTCTTTAAAATAGAATAAATATACTTATTCAATTTATTGTCGTTCTTATTACGAGTATAACGTTCAAGATGCAAATGTTTAATAATTTCACCATTCCGAAACAAAGTAATATTATGATCATGAACTAAAAAAGGATAGCTAGAATTATCAACATCTTGAATTCCATATATTGCAAGTGTATAATTTGATTTGTTCATAATTTTTATCGATAAAACACTATATTAATGTTAATTTTGATATTTTTGTTATAATGTAATAACAAATAAACAATTTATTCGTAAAGTATAATACTTTTTTAGAAAAAGCTACATGACAATATCCGATCAAGAAGTTAATTTTATTATCACAGCTATTAAAAAGTCATCGAATTACGATTTGTCAGAGTATTCTGAGAAATCGTTAAAAAGAAGACTCCAAAAGCTATTACTAGATAACAAAATGGATGTCATGGCATTAGTTAACAAAATTAAAACTAATCCTTCTTTTGTAGAAAAAGCCTTAAAAGATATAACAGTAAATACCACCGAACTTTTTAGAGATCCCCAAATATGGCAAACACTAAAATACAGAATAATCCCAAAACTGAGAGCAAATAAAACAATAAATATTTGGCATGCCGGTTGTTCTTCAGGTCAAGAAGTATATTCATTATTAATTTTACTTAACGAACTTGATTTATTAGATAAAGCAAAAATTTTTGCCAGTGATATTAACGATGATGTATTAGATATAGCAAAAAAAGGAGAATATAAATATAGATTTAACATTGGATATCTCGACAATTTCGACAAAGTTATTAAAGAAAATCCATATAACTATGATGAATATAACGATGTTCCATACTCGAAATATTTCAAGATAGACAAAGTTTCGGATTCAATAAAAATGAATGAATTCTTACGAAAAAAACCAATATTTAGAAAACACGATTTGGTATTAGGAGAAAAACTTTATTTTGCGAAATTCGATTTAATTTTATGCAGAAATGTAATAATATATTTTAAATATAGTTTACAAAATAAAGTATTTAAAATGTTTCACGAACACTTATATCCTAATGGACATCTAATATTGGGAATGCACGAAACAATGTTGGGCGATATTACATCAAAATTTAAGAAAAAAGGACAAATATATCAGAAAAAATAAATTTCTATTAAACTAACAATTATTATATGCTAAAATAAATTGAATGCAGAAATACGAACTAGGCATATTAGACACACGAAATATCATTAAAACCTTAAATGATAGTTACAACTACGACTTTAAGAATTATGCACTAACATTCTTTAAACGTCGTATTGAATATATTATTAAAAAACATGGACTAAAAAATGCTGCCGGCTTTAACGAAAAAATTGAAAACGATAAAAATTTTAAAGATATATTTTTAAAAGAAATTTGCGTAGAAACGACAGAAATGTTTAGAGCCCCATCGCTATGGAGATATCTTAAAGATGATTTGTTGCCCAAATTAATCCCGAACACAAGCAGCTTTAAAATATGGTTTCCTGAAGTATCGACAGGCGAAGAACTATTCTCTTGGGCTATATTATTAAAAGAACTAAAATTATTAGATAAAGTACAATTTATTGCATCGAGTATTAGCAATATAAATATAGAAGAAGTAAAACAAGGGGTATTAATTTCAAAAAAAATTGAGTCGAACAATGCTAATTTTGAAAGAATATTTAGTAATAAAAACTTAACTAATTATTATTCATTAAAAACCGACAAAGCATTTTTAGACACTTCGTTAATAAAAAACACTAAATTTTTAAAACAAAATGTTATATTTGATGAGTTTCCTAAAGGTATTAAATTAGTAATATTTAGGAACCAAATGATTTACTTTAATCAAATATTACAAGAACGATTTATTAAATCATTACATAACAGCATTGTTCCCGGAGGACATTTAATTATTGGTAATAATGAAAAAATAGACTACTGGAATTGTGATAAAGATTATGTACAAATTAATAAATTGGAAAGTGTTTTTAAAAAGAAATTATCCTAATATATGTATAAAGCAGTAATCATAGGGGGCTCGGCAGGCAGTTTTCAGGTAATAACAAGAATATTAAACTCATTACCTAAAAACTTCAATTTTCCAGTAATTTTATGTTTACACAGATTAAAACATGTGCGATCGGGATTTGTTGAAGCTTTATCGATAAAATCAAATATCCCGGTTATTGAACCTTTCGATAAAGATAACATTAAAGTAGGAAATGCATATTTAGCTCCTTCTAACTATCATATGTATATTGAATTAAACAAACGAATTGCACTATCAACCGAGGAAGTTGTTAATCATTCGCGACCATCGATTGATCTCTCTTTCGAAACAGCAGCTCTAGCGTACAGAGATAAACTTCTCGGAATAATATTATCGGGGGCAAATAAAGATGGAGCTTATGGACTAAAAAAAGTAAAACAAATGGGAGGAACAACAATAATTCAAGACCCAAAGGAATGCCAAGTAAGTACCATGACAGATGCATCGTTAAAAATGTCTAAAGTTGATCATATTTTATCAACACAGCAAATAATAAATTTTTTATTAAAACTAAAATAATTTTATTGCATGATTTTAACAAAAAAACATAAAATATTTAGTCTTTCAATAATTCTTTCAATTATTATTGTTGTTATACTACTTATTTCTAAAATTCAATCGCTTTCTTTAGAATTAAATACTACCAAAATTATTTATGTTTTAATTATTCTTCTTTTACTTCTTAGCATTTCTTTATTTATTTTAAATATATCTTTAACCTACATAAAGAAAAATGATGATTTTGAAATAAAATCATCTGAAATTGCTAAAGAAGAATTAGAAAAAGAAATTGCTGCCGAAACAGATGATTTTCAAAAAAATGAAATTGATTTTGATTATTATACAAAAAAAATTATTCCTACAGGGAATTTTAAAAAAGATGCTAGAAAATATTGCGACAAGGCTATTAGTAATATTGCAAAGGAATTAGATATTGTTCAAGGTCTTTTTTTTATTCGAGAAAAAGGAAGCGACGATTTTTCTATTAGTGGAAAATATGCTTATTTTGGAGAAAAAGAACCGGCAAATTTTGAAATAGGGATTACTCTTCCGGGTCAAGTAGCAAAAAATAAAAAAATTCTCAACTTAACACATATACCAAAAAATTATTTAACAATTTTGTCGGGATTAGGTAATAGTTCGCCAAATAATATTATTATTTTACCAATAATTTTTGAAAAAGAAACAATTGGAATTATTGAACTTGCATCGTTTAAAGTTTTTGATAAAAAAACAGAAAAAATATTAAAATATTTATCAGATTTATTTGGAAAGGATTTAAGTAAATTTTAATTTTTATAGCTTACTTATGGTTAACAATAAAAATAATAGCAATTATTCAAACAATCTAAATGATTTTATTATTGGTATTTCAATATCAATAATAATCCCTATTTTATCTTGGTTTATAAATATTTTAAAAATCGAAGTTCCTTTTTCCATATCATCAATAGAAAAAATTCATATTAATAATCCTTCGCTTTGGTTTATTGATTTTACCCCTATAATTGTCGGATTCGTTATTTATTTTTATCAAAAAAAACTCAATGCAAATAAACTAAAGTTTAAAGAAATACTCGACAAAAGAAATCATCATATTAACAAAAACGCTAACTACGCGAAACAAATTGGTGAAGGGAATTATAATATAGAGTTTAACGATATTGAAGAAAACGATGTTTTAGGAAAGTCTCTTATAGTTATGAGAGATAATCTTGTCTCAAACAATAGAAAAGAAAAAGAGCAAAATTGGATAGCAGAAGGAAAAGATATAATTTCAGATATTCTTAGAAAACACAATCAAATAGATAAATTAGCATACGAGGTTATTGTTAAACTAACTAAGTACATAGATGTTATTCAAGGGTCGTTTTATATTTTCGAAGAAGAAGATAAAAAATTAATAAACATTGCAACTTATGCCTATAATAGAAAAAGATATGTAAATCAAGAATTTATTATCGGACAAGGATTAATCGGACAATGCGCCTACGAAAAAGACATAATTTACAGAACAGAAATACCGGAAAATTACGTCAGTATAACATCCGGAATTCTTGGAGATAAGAAACCAAATTCTCTTTTAATAATTCCTCTAATTACAGAAGAAAAATTGCAAGGAATTATTGAATTCGCAAGTATCGATAAACTAATACCTAATCTTACAATAGACTTTTTAAAAGAACTCGGCGAAATAATTGCTCGTACTCTATACAATTTAAAAATGAATAACAAAACTGAGAACTTATTACAAGAATCTCAGCAGATGACTCATGAACTTAAAGAAAACGAAGAAGAATTAAGACAAAACGCCGAAGAGATGCGTTCTACTCAAGAAGAACTAGAAATCTCAAATAAAAATCTTGAAACACAAATTAAAGAAGTTGGTCTTGCCCAAAAACGTTTATACTCACTTCTCGAAAATGCATCAGAAATAATATCGATATACGACAAAGAACTTAAACTCACATATCAAAGTCCTTCAGTACAAAAAATACTTGGATATTCTACCGAAGAAATGAAAAACGGAAAAGATCTAGACAGGTTAACAGCAAAAGGCGAAGCCGCAATGAGCGAAATGTTTGAGAAGTTAATAAACAATCCTTCAGAATCAATAACAATACAATATACTTATATCAAGAAAAACGGTAAAAAAATATATATCGAAACAACAGGAAAAAATTTACTTCACGACCCTGCAATAAACGGAATACTACTTAACTCGCAAGATATTACAGAAAGAAAAAGAGCCGAGAAAGAAGAAAGAATGAAAAGTAAGATGCAAGCATTATCTGAAAATAGTCCCGACCTTATCATTCGTCTTAATACAAAAGGTCAATTCTTTTATGCAAACCCTATTATTAACACTTATCTTGGCTTAAACCCCCAAGATTTAATAAATATTCATATAAACGAAGTTGGTATTAATGAAGAATTACTAATTTTTTTTAAAGAAACGATTAAAAATGTCAGAAAAACAAATCAAAAAATTATTAAAGAATTGGCATTTGAAACAGCAGCAAAAGAAAATCGAATAATGACTTTTAATGCTATTCCTGAATTTAACGAAAACGAACTAGAAACAATCTTGTTTGTAGGTCATGATATTACCGAAGCTAAAAAAATAGAACTAGAAATTAAAGATAAAAACAGAAAAATAAATGAAAGTATAAATTACTCTCAACGAATACAATCATCGATACTCCCTAGCACAGCAATAATACAGGAATATCTTCCCAAATCGTTTATCTTTTATTTACCACGAGATAAAGTAAGTGGAGATTTTCCATGGTTTTTTAAAAAAAACGACATCTTATATGTCTCAGCTGTTGATTGTACCGGACATGGAGTTCCCGGAGCTCTTCTTTCATTTATCGGATATTTCCAATTAAATAATATTGTAGATCACGACAGAGAATATACTGCAGGACAAATATTAGACAACTTACATTACGGTGTACGAACAACCTTAAAACAAGACAGAGTAGACGCTAAAGCACGTGATGGAATGGATATTGCCCTCTGCAAAATAAATTTAAAGAAAAATAATCTGCAATATTCCGGAGCACATCGCCCACTATACTTACTACGCAATGGCGAACTAACACAATATAAAGGAAACAGAAAAGCTATTGGAGGTATTCCTCATAAAAAGAAAGCCGAAAAAGATTTTGTTACTCACGATATAAAAATTATAAAAGGAGATAAAATCTTCTTCTTTTCAGATGGACTCCCAGATCAAATTGGAGGTACTGAAGGGAAAAAATATTCTCCACGAAGAATACGAGAAATTATCTTAGAAAATAAAGATTTATCAATGCAACAGTTTTCTAATTTTTTCTCAAACGATTTTGATAAATGGAAGAAAGACAAAAAACAAATAGATGATGTCTTATTAATAGGAATTGAATTTTAATTATTTAATTATTTAATTATTTTTATAATACTAATTTTGCACACTATGGATAAAAATAATGTTAAAGGTTTTTTAGAATTTGTTTATGACTTTTATCGGTCGATGAAAGCTCATGAAATAACTCTGGTGTATGAGGGAGAAATAACTCATCAAATTACAAAAGCATTCACATCTCTTACCGAATCGAACATGGCAAAAGATTCTGAATCGAATAACGTACAAAAAAAAGTTTTTCATGTAATGGTAGAATGCTTACAAAACATTAGTAAGCACGCAGATGCCTTTGGCACTGACAATTTTCTTTTTGCAGGAAGAGGCATTTTTATGGTAAGTAAAAGCAAAAGTGGGTACCATGTTACTACCGGAAATGTAATAGAAAACAATAAAATTGATGAGCTAACAAAAATGCTCGATAATATTAATAGTCTCGATAAAGAAGGCTTAAAAGAACTTTACAAAACACAGATGAAAGAAGGTCATCTCTCTGATAAAGGAGGGGCAGGACTTGGATTTATAGATATTGCAAGAAAAACCGGCAATAAACTAGAATTTCATTTTCTTCCAATAGACGAAGAAAGTTCATTTTTCTTATTAACATCTTCAATTTCAAGAAACGTATAAATTAAACAATTATGGAAGTTATAAAAATAAAAGGAACAGATGATACTCCTGACATTATTCTAGATAAAGACAATGATATTTTTGAAATTTCAGGCAGATCTCTCCCGGAAGACGTAACAACATTTTACGAACCAATTCTTAATTGGTTAGACGATTATGCAGAAGAAGCAAATGAAAAAACAGTTTTTGCATTTAAACTAGTATATTTCAATACAGCTTCATCAAAACTTATCTTAGATATTCTTATGAAACTAGAAGAAATGCATGAGAACGGAAAAGAAATATTAATAAAATGGTATTTCCCCGAAGATGATGAAGATATGGAAGAAGCCGGAGAAGAATATGCCGATATTGTTGACATTCCATTTGAACAAGTAAGTTATACTTTATAGTTTTTCTTGTAAAACAAAATCTTTTAAATTATGAGTGAGGAAATATTAAAAGCTCTAATGCAATTATTTGCTATTATTGCAAAACAAGATGATGGTGTTGAAATAACTGAACGGGATTTCGTAATCAACTTCCTAGCTCAACAAATTAACGATGATGCAATTAGCGAATATATTGCTTTATTCGACGATAAAGCCGGACTTACAGGAGAAAAAAAACCGGAGAAAGAAAAAAATAAGAAAAAACTTACTTCTGTTAAAGATTCTGTACGAATATTAGGTATTTGTAAAAAAATTAACAAAACTCTTACCCAAAAACAAAAAGTAATTGTTTTAGTACGTTTATTTGAATTAATTAATGCCGACAGAAAATTTTCAGAACAACGAATGGCTATTATTAATACTGTAGCCGAAGTTTTTAAATTATCAAATAATGAGTTTCTAAGTATAGAAAATTTTGTCATTAATAATGATATTTCTAAATTCAATAATTCTGAACTATTAATTATTAACGACAAAAATACGGAATACGAAAATTGCAAACATATTATTACAGAAGATCTCGACGACAATATTCTTATATTAAGAATTCATAGTGTTGATTTATATTTTCTACGATATGCCGGAAACAAAGAAATATTCCTTAATGGACTTCCTTTAAATAATAAAAAAATATATCTCTTTGCCAATGGGGCATCTATAAAATTACCAAAAGGCAAACCTATTTATTATAGCGATATTGTTGCACATTATTTGGCAGATGCTTCTCAAATAAAAATATCTTATACAGCTAAAAATTTAGAATTTAAATTTCCGAATGGAGTAAAAGGCTTACAGAATATTAACTTTTCTGAAGAACAAGGCCGATTAATTGGTTTAATGGGTGCTAGCGGGGCAGGGAAAACCACTCTTTTAAATGTTTTATGTGGTTTAGAAACTCCTTCAATCGGGAAAATTACAATAAATGGAAATAATCTTCATACAGAAAAAGAGAATCTGAAAGGTATAATTGGATATATTCCTCAAGACGATTTATTGATTGAAGAACTTACTGTATTTCAAAATCTATACTATAATGCAAAATTTTGTTTCGACGATAAATCTGATACTGAAATTACTGAATTAGTAAATAAAACACTTATTAATTTAGGTCTTTACGACCGGAAAGATTTAAAGGTAGGTTCTCCCCTAAATAAACTAATTAGTGGAGGGCAAAGAAAACGACTAAATATTGCTTTAGAACTAATAAGAGAACCATCTATTCTTTTTGTTGATGAACCTACGTCGGGACTTTCTTCGAGAGACTCGGAAAATGTAATGGATTTATTAAGAGAATTAGTTCTTAAAGGCAAATTAATATTTGTTGTTATTCATCAACCATCATCTGAAATATATAAGATGTTTGATAATATGATGATCCTAGATTCTGGAGGGTATCAAATTTATTATGGAAATCCGGTAGAAGCAGTAACGTATTTTAAGAAAATTGATGCACAAATAAATAGTGAAGTCGGAGAATGTCCTACTTGCGGGAATGTTAATCCCGAACTAATCTTCAATATTATAGAAGCTAAAGTAGTTGACGAATACGGAGAATACACGCAAAAAAGAAAGACCTCTGCAAAAAAATGGAACGAGTACTATAACAACAATATTAAACTCAAAGAAGTTAATGAAGTAAAACAAAACCCTCCTTCTTCATTGCAGATTCCTTCATGGTTTTCTCAACTCAAAATATATACAATCCGCGATTTCTTATCGAAAATAAGCAACAAACAATATATAGCCCTAAACTTACTTGAAGCACCCATATTAGGACTTGTATTATCATACATTATCAGGTACATAGCCGATCCTAATTCAAAAATTTATATTTTTCGCGAAAACGAAAATATTCCTATTTACATCTTCATGGCCCTAATTGTTGCATTATTCTTAGGTTTAACCGTTAGTGCCGAAGAAATTTTTCGCGACAGAAAAATATTAAAACGAGAAGCCTTTCTAAATCTTAGCCGTAGTAGTTATCTTATTTCAAAAGTTATTATATTATTCTTTATCTCGGCTGTACAATCGATTCTCTTTGTATTAATAGCTAATAATATTTTAGGTATTTATGGTATGACATTCGAATATTGGCTTGCACTATTTACAACTGCTGCATTTGCCAATTTGATGGGACTAAACATATCGGCTTCATTTAACTCTGCAGTTACAATATATATTCTTATTCCAATGCTGATGATTCCGATGATGACTTTAAGTGGAGCAATGTTTCCATTCAATAAACTAAACAGTAAAATAGGAAGTATTGATAAGGTACCATTAATTGCAGAAATAATACCAACAAAATGGTCGTATGAAGCATTAATTGTAAATCAATTTAAAAATAACAAATTCGAAAAAACTTTTTACGAAATAGAAAAAAGAGAAAGTAATGCCGATTTTAAAAATGTATATTATTTACCCGAGTTAAAAAGCCGATTAGAATATATTAAAGATAACTATTATAGATTTAATCAAGATAAAGAAGTAACAAAAACAATAACAAATAATTTACAATTACTAAAAAACGAAATAAAAAAAACACAAAACAAAACAAATATACAATTTGAATCTATTCATCAACTAGACACTGCATTAGTTAATGACATCGTTATATCAAAGGCATTTGACTATATTGAAAAACTTGAGACCTATTATAACACGAGATTTCAAAAAGCCACTTCAGAAAAAGATAATATTGTTAACTATTTAGTACGAAAAAACAAAAAGTTATATAATAGTAAACGTAATGCATATCATAACGAAAGTATCAGCGATCAAGTTAAGAAAGTTCTTGAAAAAAATAAAATTCTTCAATATAAGAACGAGTTAGTGCAACAGATTGATCCCATATTTCAAGATCCTGACCCTAATGGCTTCTTAAATTTCCGTTCTCACTTCTTAGCTCCAAGGAAATATTTTCTTGGTAGATACTGGGGTACATTTGGGTTCAACATCTCAGTTATTTGGTTTCTTACTTTTATATTATATGTAACCTTATATTTTGATTGTTTAAAAAAACTTTTATCGCTATTAGAAAAAACAAAACTAAAAAAATAAAATTTCAAATTAAAATATTATTTTCATATATTTATAAGATATATTAACTTTGTAGTATATCAACAAATTAATTATTCGATTATGATTAAAAACACATTATACTTTCTGCTGTTAATATTAACCATTTCAGCCTGTAAGCAAAATAAAAACGATAACGATTACTCAACAGAGTTTGAGATTCCCGACTCTGTTATTTATGATGGAGATCTTGAAATTTCGGAACAAGCCATGACAGATATCGTTCAGAATGTCTCTTCTCCTGTTGAAATGTCAGCATTAATTAAAAGTTTAGGAATTCCATTTTCAAAAAATTATTTAGCTACAACCGACAATGTTGATACTTACAATACAAAATTTAAAAAAGCTATAAGTTTAGGAATTTTTGGTGCCGATTTAGGCTATCTAAATATGTACAATAAAACCTCATCTGTTATAAATTACATATCTGCAATAAAAAAACTTGCAGATGGAATACATGTTGGTCAGTTTTTTGATTTTACTACTTTAAAACGTTTAGCAACAAGTAATCAGAATTTAGATTCATTAATGTACATTTCTGTTTATAGTTTTAATCAAATGGACCGATATTTGCGAGAGAACAAAAGAAGTAATTTAAGTTCGTTGATAGTTACCGGGGTGTGGATTGAAGGTCTTTACTTAGCAGGGCAAGTAGCAACAGAATCGCCAACTCCCGAATTAAAAGAAAAAATAGGAGAACAAAAAATTATTCTTAGTAATTTAATGTTAATATTAAAAAACTACGAAAAAGACCCAAAATTTAAATTATTAATTACAGACCTTAAAGAAATTCAAAATTTATATAAAGATGTAATTATTACATACGAAAAAGGTGAACCTAAATCGATAGAGGTTAACGGGACATTGATGATTGAACAAACAGACAAAAGCATGGTTCAAATTAGCGATATGCAGATGTTTAAGATTATAGAAAAAATCAACGAAATAAGAAATAAAATAATAAATCTATAATATGAGAAACTCACTATATATTTTTGTTCTTATTGTTATATTTTCTTTTGGGACTCAATCAGTATCAAAAGCTCAATCGGGTCAAGAATTAATTGATATTTGTGGAATGATAGCAGGAGATGCGACATATCTGAAAGATTTTGAAATTAAACTTGAAGAAGCAAAAATCGGAGAAGAACCCCCTACAGCAAAATATTCCATTTTGCTTCAGAAAAATATTATGTACAAATTTTCAATTTGTAATTCAAAAGATTTCTCCGGCAAAGCTATTGTAAATTTATACGATAATAATAGAATACTTGGAACATCATACCAAGTTGCTACAGGAAAATATTATCCTTCTTTTAATTTTAAATGTTCGAAAACAGGAGTATATCATATCTTTGTAAGATTTAAAGATGGTAAAAAAGGATTAGCACTTACTCTATTATCTCTTGTAGAAGCATTTTAAGATACATTATCCCATTTATATAAAAAAGCAAACCTAAAACAATAATCATTCGGGTTTGCCTTTTTTATAATATTATACACTATTTTATATCGGTTTCGAGAAACTTGTTGCTATATTATAAAAAATCTATTTGTATAACATTAAACACTTATAAAAAATGCGATATTTGAATAAACACGATACCACTAAATAGTAAAAAAAACAAAATATCAGCATAAATCTTGCTTCTAATCATATAAAAATATTCTGTTATTAAAAACGACGATGGAATTGCAAGCAAATACATTATCTCGTAAGAAACCTTATCTAAAAATAAAAAAATTGAAATTCCAATTATAAAAAACCACCAATTAACTTTAAAGTATTTTCGAATTTTTATTTTTTTATTTGGCAATTTTCTAAGAATAGACAAACTCGAAATTAAAATTAATAAACCAAGATAGCTATAAAATAATATATTTGAGAATGAAATACTTTTAAGTGCAAAGTCAAAATTAAAATTTCTTTCTAATGGCTCGATTAAATAATTCAAATCATCGACAAGAAACAAATAAACAAATAAGAACAAATAAGGAGTTAGCAAACCAAGAATAGGAACAAACCATTCTCTCCCCGAAAAAGTCTTAAATATTAATAATGATATCCATATTAATAAAAATAAAAATATATATGGAAAATAAAAAAGACTGGCAACAGCAACATAAAAACCGGTAATATAAAGTTTGTTTAATATATAATCTTCTCTATATATACTATAAATATTATCGATTATTAATATCAAAAATAAATTAGCAAATATCATTGGATTTATCTGTTGATACGAAATATTGCTACTTACTATTATTACAAATATTATGGCAGGAAGATAAGTTCTCTTATTAATAATTATATGTTTCTGATTTAATCGCACTAGTAATAATCCTTGAATGATAACCATTAATAAAGAAAATATTAATGTTAATATACTTTCAGGATTAAGCAAACGCAACAGCAATTTATAAAATGGCATTTGATAAGTATCAAAACCAACTACTATATCATGATAATTAATAAAAGTAAATAACCATAATAAAATACTAATAACTATATAATAAAATATAATAACAGGACTGTTACTTTTTAAGATTTTTAAAATCATTACTTTTTTATTTTAAATCAAATCCTATATCTTTTCTATAGTATTTTTTCTCGAATTCTATAATATCGGCATTTCTATAACATATCTTAAGAGCATCGGCAAGATTTTCAGCAACAGAACTTACAGCTATTACTCTTCCCCCATTGGTAATTATCTTACCCTTATCTCTCTTTGTTCCGGCATGAAAGAATATACTATCTTCTACTTTATCTAGATTCATTATTTCTTTATATTTCTCATAGTCTTCAGGATACCCTCCGGAAACAAGCATAACAGTACAAACAGATTTTTTACTAATACCTATTTCTGACTTATTTAAATTCCCTTCCGATAATAATTTAAACACTTCTAAAATATCACACTCCATTCTTGGAATTATTACTTCCGTTTCCGGATCTCCTAATCTAACATTATATTCGATTACGTATGGTTCGTTACCTACTTTCATAAGTCCAAAAAATACAAATCCTTTGTATTGAATATTATCTTTTTTAAATCCTGTAATTGTTGGAATAATAATTTTTTCTTCAACTTTCTTAAGAAATTCTTTATTGGCAAATGGAACAGGAGAAACAGCACCCATACCACCGGTATTTAAACCTGTATCGCTTTCGCCAATACGTTTATAATCTTTTGCCTCGGGTAATAATTTATACGACTCTCCATCGGTTAATACAAAGACTGACAATTCTATACCATCTAAAAACTCTTCGATAACAACCTTATTACTTGCATCTCCAAATTTTCCATTTAACATTTCTCTTA
This sequence comes from uncultured Bacteroidales bacterium, assembly GCA_964504155.1. Lineage (GTDB taxonomy): Bacteria > Bacteroidota > Bacteroidia > Bacteroidales > UBA12077 > CAZDCZ01. The sequence continues at coordinate 19,556 of CAZDCZ010000048.1, forward strand.
AGGATTTTTCTGCCTCATGTAAATCATCTAAAATCAATACCCCTTTACCGGCTGCCAATCCATCGGCTTTCAAAACATAAGGAGCTTTTAAGGTCTTTAGAAATTTTATTCCGGCTTCGATATTATCTTTACAAAAAGTATCATAAGCAGCTGTTGGGATATTATGCCTTTTCATAAAATCTTTAGCAAAATCCTTGCTTCCTTCTAATTGTGCAGCATATTTTTGCGGACCAATTACAGGAATATTACTTATTTCATCATCCGATAAAAAATAATCGTGTATTCCGTTAACTAAAGGCTGTTCGGGACCTACAATAAGCAGATTAATTTCTTTTGAGATAACAAATTCTTTAATCTCATCGAAATTATTAATATTCAACTTAATATTTTCGCCAAATTCTTGTGTTCCTGCATTACCGGGAGCAATATATAATTTATCGAGAATTCTACTTTGTGCTATTTTCCATGCTAAAGCATTCTCTCTCCCTCCCGAACCAATTAATAGGACATCCATTTTTTAGACATTTTAAGTACGAAATACTATTTATATAATAAATTCTAGCTATCTATTTCCAATGATTTTTCATCTGATTAATATATTAAAAGTTCAAAGATAAAAAAAAGGCTTCAAAAAGAAGCCTTAATAATTAATCTTAAACTAATTTTATTGAATAATTAACTTCTGTTCGTCAGAAATATTATCGGAACTAATCTTAACAAAATATATTCCTTTTGCGATAGAAGAAATATCAAGCTCTTGTTTATTACTATATAAAGTTAAATTCTTTACTACCTGTCCGGAAATGCTAATAATTTGCAAATTATATTTCCCATTTATTTCTTCAGCTATCTCGACAAATAACTTATCGTTCGCCGGATTTGGATATATCTGAAAAGCTTTAGATTTAAGAATATCTTCAATTCCAACAGATTCTTTAATTGTTATAGCACTTGTAGTTATGGGGCCACATGAATTAACATCTATAACCTCAACAGTATATTCTCCTACAGATAAACCTACAAACAAACCCGTTTGATTTGTCTTATCTCCAGGGGTTAAAATATAACTAATAGGTTCAGTTCCTCCTGACGCTTTAATTGTTATTGTTCCATCAGAACCTCCAATTGTAGTAGCATCGGTATGACTTTCTGAATCGATAGCCAATACTTCGGGTTCACTAAGCACGATACTCAATGTTTTCTCACAAGCATTATCGTCTGTTACTGTAACTGCATATGTTCCTGCAGTTAATCCTGTTTGATCTTCATCGGCAGCAACAAGTCCGGAACCGTCGCTTGTTTCCCAATTAAAAATATAATCTGATACTACTGTACCTCCTGTTACACTGATGTTTATGCTTCCGTTATTTCCTCCATTACAAAGCACATTACTCGAATCAGAAACTGTTATCTCAATTTCGCCAGGCTCATTAATAATCAATGTTGAACTAGTTTCGGGACCACAATTATTTTCATCTGTAACATCAACAGAATAAGTTCCGGCAAGCAAACCAGCAAAATCCCCTGTTCCGTTTGTTTGAGAAGCTCCGGGATTCAAGGTGTATGTTAATACTCCTGTTCCACCTGTGGCATTAACAGCAATCTCTCCTGTATTATCGCCATAACAATTTGCTATGTCGGTTTTATCTTCAACAGTAATACCTATTGCACTGGCAGGTTGCGATACTACGATATTTTTTGATAAAATACAATTATGAGCATCTGTTGCAGTAAAACTATATGTTCCTTGCTCAAGAGCACTCTGATTCTTATCGGTAATTACAAGTCCTGCTCCATCTGTTGTTTCCCAGAAATAATCGAAATCGGGAGTTCCACCGCTTACCTCAAGCTGAATAGAACCATCATTCCCATTAAAACACTTAACATCGGTAATAGTTTCATTAATACTTATACTCTCAGGTTGATTAAGGTATATTCCGGCACTTGCTTTACAGCCTTTATAATCTTCGACACTAACATTATAATACCCGGCTTCTAAGAGATTGGCATTTTGAGTAGTCTGAAATGCAGGATCGTCCCACTGATAAGTATATGTACCTTTTCCTCCGGCAGCATCCACTCTCAATTCTCCATTCATATCGCCATAACAAAGAGGCTCGCTAACAACACTAACACTTGCCGATAAGGCAAAATCAGGTTCGTTTATTGTCCATGTAGGAGTAATAAATTGGCATTCGTTATTATCGACAACCGTAACATTATAATTCCCTGCTATTAAACCCGATAAGTCCTGAGTTTCGGCTCCTGTATTCCATGAATATGTATATGGTAATTCTCCTTCGGTATTTATTGTTAAATTGATATATCCATCATTATCCTCTTTACAATTTAGATTTTCGGTGCCTGCTAAAGTTCCTGCAAAATCATATGCCAATTGTTCAATAAAAACACTATCGATCGATTCGTCTGAAGAAACATTATCGGTAACAGTAACTTTATAATAATTTCCTCCGGCAAGATTTATTGCAGTGGCACTTGTCTGATTAGCGGCATTTGCATCCCACAAATAAGATATATCGGTATTCCCTACAGGTGAGTAATAACTAACTGTAGCTCTACCATCGGCAACATTTTTACAAGCATTTTTCTTAGAAGAAATATAAGCATAAAAAATATCCTTATTTATTACATTAAAAGAAGTATCGGCAGTACATAAATTATTATCGGTAGCAGTAACATTATAATTTCCTGCTTCGAGAGTATTTATATCCTGAGTACTTGCTGTATATCCATCGGGGCCGGTCCAATCAGCAGTATATGCCGAAGGAGTACCTATTCCGCCTGCAATTTCTAAATCTATTGCTCCTTCGCTACCCGCTCCATTATAATCGGTAACAACAGAAGCTCCAAATGTAATTGCTGCAGGACCTGTAATATTAATTGAGGTATCGGCAGTACACGATTTATTGTCGGTAACAGTAACTGTATAAGTTCCAATTTTCAGACTATTCTGGTCTTCGGTAGAATATTCGACACCATAACCACCATTAGATTGTTCCCATACATATTCGTTACCGCCATTTCCTCCTGTAGTATTCAAATTAATAGCTCCTTCGGTAGAATAACTACAAGTAGCTACATTAGTAATTACCGGACTAAAAAGAAAAACATCGGGCTCTATTAAGGTAACACTTATTGTAGAAGTAGAATCTACACCATCGGTAACAGTTACAGAATAATTACCTGCTGTTAAGCCTGTAGCTGTAGAATCGCTTAAACTAGGATTATGACTCCAATCGTAAGTATATGGAGCTGTTCCGAAATAAGGTGTTACAACTAATTCGCCATCGGAACCCGAATTACAAGAGACATTTTTTGTTTGTGTGAAAGATGCAGCTAATTCGGAATTATATTTTGCAATAAAAGAATCATATAATCCTTCATTATTAAGATACGTACTGTCACCAATAGTTATTTGTGATGATGTATAATAACCACCAATAATAGCTTCTTTTTGAGAATTAATGGCTATTGTACTTATTGCATCAAAACCATCAGAACTTCCTAATGAACTAGCTTTTATTGGATTTCCATTCAAATCGAAAGTAGAAACAAAAACATCTTTATCTGTTGTTCCTGATGATGTTAATGTATCGTTACCTAAATATAGATTATCAGAAAAATACCCTCCTAAAAACAATAAACTACTATTTTCTTTAATTTCTATACAATATTCACTTCCTGCATTACCATACGATTTCGACCATACTAAATTACCATTTCTATTATATTTAATTATAAATAAATCGGTAGATCCATTATTATTTAATACAATATTAGAAATATCTGTTGCAGTAGAATCAATAGTTAATTCATTACTATTAAAATATCCCGTATAATAAATATTTCCATACTTATCTTGTGTAATTGTACCGGTAACATCATGCAAAGAACCATACGATCGTCGTGCCCATTGTCCGGCACCATCGAAATTGGTCTTATATAAAAATATATCTGATTTTAATGGTACAGTACCTGTAATAGTTCCTACATCGAGAGAAAAATCGTCGCGAAAATATCCATCGAAATAATATCCATCGGAATATGCTTCTATAGCAGTAATTTGTGTTGCTAAATTTGTACAAGCTATGCTTTTATTCCAAATAATATTTCCCTCGGTATCGAATTTCGATATAAAAACATTAGCTCCCGGATTTGCTAAGGTATCGGTACTAAAAATTGCAGAATCGGCATATTGACCGGCAAGAATAATATTATTGTCTTTATCGATATCAATAGCAGTAGGCTTTTGATTACCCGGGCCTTTACAAAAATTCTTTTTCCAGATTAAATTTCCATCCAAATCATATTTATTTAAAAATACATCAAAAGCATCAGAACTAAATAAGGTATCATTATCTCCAACATAACAAGTATCTTGGAATCCTCCCACAAAATAAATATAATTATTTATTGTATCTAAAACGATATTTGGATAAAAATCTAATAATTTACCACCACAACTATTAATCCATTTTAGATTGTAATCCTTATCATACTCACCTATAAAAATATCAAATACTCCTTTTGAAGTAACTTCTTCTTCAATATTACTTTTAAAAACCCCACTAATAAATTTATTACCGTTGTCATCAACAACATTATCATAAATTCGTACATCTGAATCACTTATAATGGAATTTGAAACATCCCATATTTGTGAAAAAACATATGGATGAATCACCAACAGAAAACCTAAAAACAATAATAATTTTAATATATTTTTCATATCTACTTTTCTTACAAATTAACTATCTGGTCCAGAAATCGAAAAACTCTCAGTAAACCCGGGAGATGGCCCTCCTTCAGTTTCTTTTTGGTCCAATTTTAATAATTTAGGAGCAATCCATCTCTTCTTCCCGTCTGTATTTTTTTCTATTTTATCCATAATTTGCAATATTTTGCTGTGTATCAACAAATTTAATAATTAAGTGCAAAAATACATACTATTTAGGAAGATAAATGATTAATATCTATAATTTTGATATATCTCCTATCTAATATATACTATATAGCAGGTTCAATAGTTGTACCGTTTTGATTAAGCTTGGCAAACTGTTTGATGAACAGGCTGAATTAGTTGACTAATCCTTCGGCAAGCACAGGATGCATATACAACAGAATTAGGTACACATTCGAACAGCTAACGCGCATTTGTAAGGCATGCCAGCATAGCTACTTTGTTGAGCGCAAGGCAGTAAAATCGAGACATCTGTTTGTTAGATATTCTTTTATAATCTGTCTCATACA
>CAZDCZ010000049.1:0-24143 GCA_964504155.1 uncultured Bacteroidales bacterium
ACGGTCCGCGGGTAAGAATTGGCTGGGATTTCCGCCCTGTTTCATTAATAAACTAAAAATATGTTTTAACTGCAAATTCAAACTGTTCAATGAATACCCGTTTGAATACTGTAATATTGTTTTGTTCATAAAATAACAGCATTGCTTTTTTATAATCAACACTATCAACAGTTCTGAAAGAAATTGGACAATGTTTCCGATTTATCAATATCGCATTACTCACTATTCTTGCTGTTCTTTTATTCCCATCCGAAAATGGCTGTATATAAGATATTAAAATTAAGGCTAATAATGATTGCTCAAAAACATTCTCTTTCTTATTAATTAAATTACACATACTTGTTAATGCTTCCTTTATTTGAAATTCATTATCAAGTGGTTTGTAATTTGTCCCTGAAATTCCGACACGTCTTTTGCGAATATTCCTATCAATTCTTAAATCTTTGATAAGTATACTATGAATATCTTCAATCTTTGATAGTGTCAACGGAAACAAATAATCTGGATTATCAATTATAAAGTCCAATGCTTCTTTGTGATTTAATAGCATTGTTGCTTCTTCTTTTGATTTACCTTCAGCAATTTCTTTTTCTTTAATAAGCCTTTCCGTCTCAAGCAATGAATATGTATTACCTTCAATTTGTGATGACTTCCAAGACAAATCAATTGCCAATCGCTCTAATTCTTTATTATATTCATTTTTAGATAACCCAGAAATATTATTGTTATACTCTGCCTGTAATCCTTCTAAAATTGAAACTTCTGAACTTGTAAACAAATCTGTATTAGGCAGTACATTGCTTATTATTGAAAGGTTAAAATTTTCTAATATCTTTCGTTCATCAATTTCTTTTAAGTAGTAATTATTAATATCTATTTTTTCAAATAATTTAAAGTTTTGCGATAATCTATACTTTGTAGCTTTTCCTTTCCCCGCTGAAACAACAAGTTTATTATTAATTAATGATGTTAAAATACGTTTAACTGTTGCTAAACTTTTTCCACTATTAATACCTTCAAGAATATTCGTTGATGAACTATCTTGATTATATTTTAAATATTCTAATATTAACTTTTCAACATTCATTTCTCACTATTTAGCTCACAAATATATAACTTTTAGCTCAAAAACACTAAAAACTGAGCTGTATCCTTTCCTAAAATGAGCTATAACGGTCCCGCGTTAACAATAGTGCGGGATTTTACCATGTTTCATTATCACCTATTGAACAACATTACTAAGATAATACTTAGTCAGCAAACCACAAAACCCCGCATGCACTATACCATGTGTTGTGCCGTCGTACTTTATTCTAATCATTATTTTTCACTATACTTTTATCAGTCTTTTTATTACCATAAATATCAACATTTTCTGATTTTGAATATTTTTTCCATTCTCTTAATAACTTATTAAATTCATCGTTTTCACAGAACTCAAATCTTTTTAATGCATAATATATTGCTGTTATTGAAACGTCAGTAAATCTTGAACGATGTCGTTTTTGACATTTCGGACACCACATCATTGGTGGTTGAATATTCAATTCTGTACGTATTTGTTTTAATTTTTTATTCAAATCATTCACTAAATCAAAATGTTGTACAATGGAAAGATTTGAACTCCATTTATTTTTTAGAATATCCTTTAACTCTGGAAACCAAGTAGTATGTGCTTGTCCTGCTGGCATAATTATTCAAATTCCTTTTCATTATTTATCTGTTCCATTTTTTCATGTGTTACTCCGCTTGTATATCCAAGAATCATTGCGAAATTTTCATCACTTTTAAATTCATATAAGGCATTTAATTCATTCTCTCGCTTTTTCTTAAATGAGAGTCTTTGCTGTTTAAGAGATTCCAACGACTTACGCAACTGATTTTCGCACTCTTCCGAAATTTTAACTCCAATCATTCTTAATTCCTTAACTGCATATAATTTGTCAATAGAGTACTTTTTTGAATATCCTTTAACAATATTATTTCCTGAATATGTTTTTATCCAATCCTTTGCTGAACGAAGCCTGTATTCTCTTTTTGAAGTTTTTCTCATTTACTAATCTTGATTTCTATATGTCAGAGACTGTTATAATTTCAGTTTTCTTTATGTAAAGTTTTTCTATTTAACCTAATCAAATGGTTCTTTGGGTAAAGCTATTAAATTTTTAAAATATCGTTCATTGTTATATGGCTTGCTAAATTTAAGGACATCAAATAATTCAACAGCTATACATTGTCCAATCATTTGTCTAGTTTCAAAATCATCATATCCATGGTTTCGCAATCTATCATATGCTGCTTTAGTTTCAGGTGGGTCATTATCTCTGAGTTGATTTTTTATTATTTCAAAAATCTGTTCTCTTAATTTTTCATTTGTCTTCATAGTTACAGGGTTTCATTAGTATGCGACAAGTAGTGCGGGGTTTTCCGCCTTGTTTCAGCATCCCCGGTTAATAAAGTTTAAAAGTAGTAAAAAGCTTGCGAACCACACAAAGCCCCCGCATTATCTGTTGAAGCAATGTTAGAGAGCGTAGCTATTTCCATTTTTTCTTTGGATGTTGTCTTGTGTCAAAAAAATTCAATAATACAATCGTGTCATCTTTGATTCTATAGAAAACGGTTATCTGTCTTGAAATTACGAAACTTCTCATATCTTTCTTAACAATTTCAGGTCTTCCAATTTTGGGATGTGTCTTTACATTATCAATGAATTTGCTGACTTTTCGAACAAACTTAATTGCAGAATTAATGCTCCATTCTTCTTGAAGAAATTCAATAGTCTTGTCAAATGATTTTTGCTCTCTTTTAGTCCACTTAATTTTCACAACCAATCTTTATATTTTTTCATTACTGTATCATTGTCCAAGATGTTATCGCCATTTTCACTTTCTTCATACGATAATAGTACTTCTTTCTTCTGTTCTTCTGTTAATGAGTCCCAAGCACTAACTTTTGTTTTTTGAATTAATGCTTTCATTTCATTGTAATATTCTTCAAGCAGATTCTGGCTTTCAATCTGATCGATTAACTTATGAAGACTGGTTTTTAATACTGTTTTATCCATTAATTTTTTTCATAAAGTTACAAAAAAATGATTTCAACTCCAATTCATATTTATCACAACACGATTTTTATTCGTTTATTAAAAAACATATCTACGAATTGCTCTATTTTGATTTGTTACGTTAAATTATTGAACTCGAAATTTTCTTTCACTATGCCCCGTAACGTTCCGCGGGTAAGAATTGTCGGGAATTTCTCCCTGTTTCATTATCCACCATTGAACAACATTACTAAGATAAAATTTAGTCGGCAAACCACAAAACCCCGCTGTAATTTGAACGCATGTTATGTGCAGTTACCTTTTTCCACAAGCAGGATCATACAGATCTCTAAGCTCTTGTTCTATTACCATTCTACCAGATTGTTGCTTATTAGGTGTATATAAGACAGAATATGTAATTGTCCCATCACATTTACGTTTCCAACAGTCTTTTCTGTCATGATTTTCAACACGTGTCTCAACTTCTGAACTTTCTCCAATGTCAATTACGTAATACTTATCATTTTTATAACAATGTATCGCATAAATTCCAGACCTATCTTCAAGATTACTTGTTGTAGTATATGGTCCATTAAATGTATAATTACCTACTGTAATACTCATAATTCATTTTTTTAATTATTTACCAAAATTCTTAAATGTTTTCTCTAAATCTTTAAAAGACTTATCAATGTCTTTTAGGCTCTTTTTTACAGAACCGTCATCCTTCAATTGAATATTGGCTCCGCAATACCTGCATTTAACTTTCTCTTCTCTTGCTGCTTGTTCAATCTTAATGCTGATATTTCTACCACAATTCTCACAAGCAAATTCTAATTTTTCTTTACTAAAATTTAACATTTTACTTCAATTTAAATTAATACTCATTTTATCAAGGGATTGTACTAAGCCAATCCCCTAATTACTAATTTGGTGTTGACCTACGATGTGGTTTCACCTTTACAGTTTTCCCGCCTTGCTTCCTTTTGTAAGGTTTTACAGGAACAATCTTTTTTCCGTCTTTAGTTTTAGACATACATAATTGTTTTATTCCCAATTAAAAGAGTGGGCTATATTTCTCTTTAGGAAATCTGTTTTTGTTTTCTGGAATATTTAACTATTTTTGAAGTCGCAATAAAAATAAAAAACAACCATGGCCAGGTAAAATTTCCTTTGAATTTCCTGGCTATTGTTTTAGTATGCCACAATTATTACGCCTGACATAAGAAATTGACGAAATATTTATTCACACAAGATGTTAATTATCAACATTACATAAAACGCCTGATTATTAGCTCGTTACAATTTACACAAATTAGATTAATACTTTAAATAACAGACCTTTAGGTCTTTTATTATAATGTCATGTTGGCAGAATTGTCAGATATGACAGAAAAAAGGTAATTACAGGTAACGGTCTGCGGGTTTCTCTCCCTGTTTCATTATCCACCATTGAACAACATTACTAAGATAAAATTTAGTCGGCAAACCACAAAACCCCGCTGTTATAAATTGTAGTTATTCGATAAGTATTGTACTAATATAGATTTGATAAGTTTTATTGTCGATAAATGCAACCTTATCAGAGTTCTTAGACCAATCAGGATAAAACTCTCTCAAATAACTCGTGCTTGTCAATTGTTGATCTTCCTTTCCATCCGAAGTACATATGTAAAGCTCTGATAAATATTCAACTCCATCTTCACCACCAGTACTATCAAAATACAATAAATACTTATCATTCGGCGACCATGCAGAAACTATCCCTTGGCTTGCAACAAAATATTCACCACTACCATTAAAATCATAATTGTAATTTCTTCCGTCGTTTTTGGCAATTATAATTCTATCTTCATTATTTGAAACCAAAAGCCCGAAATAAGTACCTTTTTCATGAGTAATCTCAATCTCCTTATCATCAATTTTCCTGTACACTTTATCACTCTTGGTATTGAAATAAACATTATATTTTCCTTGTCTCAAGAATGGTACTCTACCTAAATTGTTAGAACTATTTCTTTTCCTTTTTTGTATTGTGTCAATTTCAATTTGAAAGGGATTCAATTTTATTCTACCCAATTCTATTTCAATTATTGAATTATTTTCACTGCTTTTGTAATAATAAATTTGATTATTATCCAGCCAGTTATATTGACTAAAACGTCCATTCCCAGGTGTAGTCGACAAATTAACTTCAATATTTTGTTCTATATCAATGTAAATTAAAGTGTCTCTATTTCGGGAAGTTAAAATTTTGGTTCCATCAGGAGATATCTTAGGTTCAGAATATCTCGAAACATTATCTGAGACCATTTTAATATCAAACAAATGAGCTTTAAAATTATTTTGTCCAAATGCTCCATAAGTTGCAAGCATTATTAATAAAACACTTAGTTTCTTCACTGTTTTCATTAGAATAACTATGTTCGTTAAGATACATCCTTTACAAAAGTTAAAGATTAGACTTTACACTAAATTAGTCTCTAACCTTGTTGATGGTTATTTTTATTCATAATCTTTCAGCTTAACAACTTATTGCCCAATGCCTTATATACAATGTTTATTGTGGGCTTTTATTTCAAAATAACTGAATATAATATTGGATAGTTTACACCTTTTCTTATTTTTATTTCTTCATTACCTGTTAAACCGGAATAGTTATTTATCCCTACGATATGCCAACCATGTTCAATTCCTCCGTCAGGTCTTATAGTAATTGTTTTTTCATTATTTTTAAATTCCAGAAATCTATAATGTGGAATATTACCAGTTTGAATAAAAATATTTTGATAATCATTATTTTTAGCTAATTTTTTAAGTTCTTCATTTCTATCCTGCGAATTATAATAATTGTGAGACAATTTTTTAGGATATTGATATTGATTAAAATGTTGAACTTTTACTTTAAATGAATTAATTGTGAAATTCAGTTCTTTTTTTAAACCTTTGATAAATTGAATTAGAAGTAATGCAGAAAAGGGTGATTTTAAATATCTGTCGCTATATACAATATCAAAACTTTGGCTTTGCATAATTGCTTTTAAATCAATTCTACTGTTTGCTTCTTTCAAAAATTCTTTTGCCAATTCTGTTGATTTAAAACTTGTTGTAGGTGAAAGAAAAATTTCTTGTGCTTTGCTTTTGGGTAATGCAATTTCTATTTTTTCAAATTTTAAATAATCTTGATTATCTGTTTTATAGATATATCCATTATCAGCAGTTCCCCAATTTTCATTAAAAGAATTTTTAAATTTCTCTGAATAATAAATAACAAAACTGTCGTCTTTTAGCTGAATTTGGCAAATAGGTTTTAATTCTTTGTAATTATTTTTATCTAAATAAAAATCAGCCCAACTGCTTATTTGTATAGCCGTAATTATGTTATTATCATCATTAGAATAATCAAGTGGCTTATTTACTACAAAATTAATTTGTTTTACCGAAACTTTTTTAAAATCATAAATAAAAGAAGCATTTTCTAAATCCCAATCTATTATTTTGTTGTCAATAAAGAACCATATTTTTTTTATATCATTTCTGTATTTAATTCTCTTAATATCCTCTCGTATTGTTCCTAAAACTGATTTTAAATTTGGAATTATTTTTATGAATTTTTTAGGAACTGTTTGTTTAACAGCTTGTTTTAACCAATCTATTGCTGAATTTCTATCCAACTTTTGTATAACCCATTGAGATTTTCTGTCAATTAGGCATCTGGTGCAAGCTTTTTCGCAAGAACAACCTTCCAGTTTTTTAAGAGCTTCTTTAAAAATATCTTCTGCATAATATGAAAATTTAACAGAATAACCAGCTCCACCCGAAGCATTATCAAAAATAAATAAAGAACGATATTTATCATATCTTTTAATCCCAAAGCTCAGTTCACCTTCTTCAATTCCTAAGTAACTTGTTAAAGTTTTTGTTAAAATAACGCCCAAAGACCAAATTGTTGTTTCATTGTTAGTATATTGTTTGTCCTTTTCTCTAAATCTTATTTCACAAAAATCAGTTTTAAACCTACCGCCTAAAATAACGTTTCCTTTTATTCCGTGACTACTTTTTGCTCCGGAACAAATATTATCATTTTCACTTTTCCCGCCTCTAAGTCTTTTATGGTCTTTTAGTTCTTCTTTACTAAATGCAGTTCTTCCGCAATGTAAGCAAACAAAATAGCCATTTCCGTTACCTTTATTGTAATATAATATTTCAGCATTTTCAACGCTATCTCTAATGTCATATATGCTTGTAGCATCATTAGTCCAAGGTTGAACTCCTATTAATAATGGTTCAATATATTGAGAATTTGATTTTTCAGACACATTTCTATTTGCAGGTTGTAATAAATCAACAGCAAATCCTGTTGGCTCAATTAGTTCTGTGTATTTTGCAGGCTTATCAAAATCTTTAAAGATAAGCCCTTGCATTGAATTATTATTACATTGTGGACAAGTATCAGATAATTGATTTTGTTCATTTATTTCTATAATGCGTTGAAAACCACAATGAGAACAGGATTGTATAATGTCTCGTTTTGCCTCACTCCATTGACTTTTTAATATTATTCCTGCAGATTTATAACTCCAACCGTCGATTATGATATTATTTCCGGGGGCATATTCCATTAATGCTCTTGTAATATGATATGAAGGATTAGGATTTGTTGGTTTTCTATTTTTATCAATTAATTTTAAATCTTCAATTGTAGTTGTGTCAAAATTAACAACTCCTGTTGGCATTCCTGCACTTGGAATAAATTTTTCTTCTGCTATGTAACCAATGACGTATTTGTTTTTGAATTGACTAAACTGATAACTTACAGATTTATATGCAGGTGATTTCTCCCCAAAATCTGATTTTAAATTCTCCAAAGAATTTTTATATGCTTTTTCTTTTAATAGTGTTTCGCTTAAAATTTTGTTAAAATTCGTTTTAACAAAATCAAGTATGATTTTATTTGGTTTATCACTTAAAAGTGTTTTTGATTTTAGGTAATTTAAACTTTTTTCATAATTTATAATTTTCACATTATCTAACCATACTTGAAATTGTTCCGCAATAGAATGATTATCAAAAAAGAAACTTTCAATTGTTTCAGTAATATTAATACCACCAAGACTTTGAATAAATTTCCCTAAGAAAAAAGCGTTTATATGCCGTTCAATTACATTTACGCTATTGAAAGACAACATTGGTGAAGCAATTTTATGATTTAATGCCCACTTTGGGTTATCCATAGCATTTGAGCCTATCGGGTTTGCAGCACAAAATGTAAGTGCAAGTGATTTTGTTTCCGCACGTCGTCCTGCTCGTCCTGCTCTTTGCAAATAATTTGCAGGACTTGGCGGAACATTGTTCATAACGACAACAGAAATACCTCCAATATCAACCCCCATTTCCATTGTTGTAGAGCAACTTAAAACATTTACCTTTCCCTCCTCAAATTTTTTCTCCAAATTTTGTAAACGTTTTTCTGTCTGTTGCGCTGAATGTTCTCCTGCTAAAAATAATGGTTTAATTTTTATTATTCTTTCGTGCAAATCATTCCAAACACCTTTCTCTTTTATTTCTTTACACGAAGTTTCTATCCATTTAGTTGTTTTTTGAATATCTAAATTACCGTTTTCATTTTTATTATACGGATATGGAAAATACGGAAAGCTAATAGGTTCACCAACTTTAAAATGTCTTATGTTTTCTTCTGTTAAATTACCTGTTATCCAAGGTGAATAATCTTTAAAATGACTATCAATTAGACGATTTTTAACAGGACATAACCAAAGTTTATTGGCAAGTTCAAAACTAAATTTTTCTTCAATATTAATTTTATAACCGTCATTATCTGTATTACCGTCTTGATTTAATATTTTATTTCGTAAAACTATCCAAATATTTTCAAGTAAATTATTAATCTTGTCTTCTAATATTTCATCAATATCTTCTTTATTATGGTAACCTAAGCCTGCACATATTAATAAACTTAGTCTATTTTGTCTTGCTTGTTTCCTGTTAAATTTAGGAAAGCGTTTAACTTTTACTACATCTGTATTACTCGGATAAATTTTGAAGCTTTTTAAGTGAGATGTCGAGTATTTTTTTATATCAGATGGTAACGAAATAATAAAACCATATCTTAAAATATAATCTACACTTATTTTTAATAAATTTCCCCATTCTTGTAGATTTATCTCCAAATCTTTTGCTATCTGCGGAAGTTTTACATCTTCGAGTGTATGATATACAATATTTACTAATCCTAAATTTTCTAATGAACGTTCACGGGGTAGCCTTCTCGCAAATTGGCTATAAAATAGGGCTTTTAAATATAATTCAATTCCAAAATTATTTTCAGTATCAATTTTTTTAGAATTATAAAACAGAGTTTTTAAATCACTGCTTATTTGTAATTTTTCAAAAAGTTCTTTCCAAGTCATTCTACTTTTAGAAACATTTGCAGTTTTACAGCTTTCAATTTCAGCATTAAGTTTTTGTATTTGTTCATTTAGTGCTTTTTTTATAATAGGAAGTGATGCTTTTTTTACTTCATTCTCTAATTCTTTGATTTCATTTCGTTTTTTTTGAATTTCAGAATTTGATAATAATTTTATACTCCCTTTTCTTTTTTCTGCCAACAGATGAAATACTTGTGAACGTAGCCAATTTCTTTCGCTGTCAATATTTATTAATGCAGATACTTTTGCGGTTCCTTGTCTGCTGTCGGTAAATGAAATATATTTATGTCCGCTCCAAAGCATTTTTTCTGTTATCGGTTTTATCTCTGGTGTTTGCTCCAAAATTACATCAGATAAAATACGATTTAAAAAACTTGAAGATATACGAAAGTGCATTGGATTATGTGTGCTTTCACCACAATGGGGACAAACGGCTCGCCCTTCAATTTCAGCACCTATAAATTTTCCGTTATCATTTGTTTCAATGCAAGCTTTTTCTGTGAAATTATATTTGTTTAAATTATCTTCTATAATATATCTGTTGTTTACATTATATTTGGCAACAAATAAATCAGATTTATTTTCTACAATATTATCTGTATTTTCTTCGTCTTCCTCATTTTCAATATAAAATGCATCTTGCGTTATAGTTGTGCTAAGTTGAAAGTATTCTTTTTTATCTTCATTGTTTAAATATTTTTCGCCGTGCAACATATATTTTCCACAAGAACGGCAAGCAACTAATTCTAATAAAGGAAAGCCACAAAAATCACATTCTTTACCTGCGATTGTAGTCATTGTTCCGATAGAACTTGTCGGTCTTGCTTCTCTGTGTTTTTGACAGTTTGGATTTGTGCAAACAAATACACCACCAATACCACGAGCAAAAAAATGCCCTCTGACCGGAAATAAAGGTTTTTTATTTATTATTGTTTCTGATAATAAATCTATTAATTGTATTTGTTCTGCAAAATTATTCACTTTAAAAGGTTTTGCTATTTCAGAAACTTTTAGTGCTTCTTTTTTTAATATAGTAGAACGTAAATTATGAATAGGTTTAAATTTAGCTCTATTTTCAAAATCGCTGTTTTTTATTTCTTGTAGTGTGCAGTTTTCAATTGTAGGTTTAGGAACTTTTGTCAAAATTCGATTACCTTTAATTATTTTTATTTCACTTTCGGGTTGTCCGCTTAAACCGGACATAAAACGAAGTAAATCAGTATCACTATCATTACCAACAGTAGCAGAAGTTGCAGCAAAACGAACATCCTTAATATCTACTTCAAAAGCATCTAATACTCTTCTTATTAGCATTGCCATTTCTGTGGCTTTTGAACCTGTTAATGTATGGGCTTCATCAAGTAAAATCCATCTTAATTTTCTTTTTGAATTATTAAGCAATTTAACATCTTTATTTCTTACAAGAATATATTCCAACATTGTTGGATTTGTAAAAAGGATTTGGGGTGATTCTTCCCTTATCCCTTTTCTTGAAATTATCTCAGGATATGCGTTTCTTTGGTCATTGTTTCTTACTTCCTCTTTTGTATTTCCGTTGTAAACAGCGTAGTTTATTCCGCCTATACGTTTTGTCCACGCATCAATTCTTTTCTTTTGACTGCTGATAAGAGCATTTAATGGATAAAGAAAAATTGCATTTACGCCTTGTGAATTTCGACAATTTTTATAAATATCATATAAAACAGGAAGCATAAAACATTCTGTTTTACCTGAACCTGTTCCGGTAGTAACAACAATTGATTTTTTTTTATTGATTAAAGTGTCCCAACTTTCAATTTGATGTTTGTATGGAAACCTGTCTTTTGGAAATTTATATTCTTGATTTTCAACACCATCAAGTGCATTGATGAAATTTTTATCAAAAATATTTGTTAAGTTTTCAAATATCTTGCTTGATGCATCCCAAGGAAATGTAGTTTGAAAAACAGGTTCGGCTAATAATTTTTCATCTTTTTGGTTAAATATATGTTTTAAATATTGTTGAGTTTCAACATCTCCGGTTGCCCAAAGTGATAAAATTGCATCTTTTAAACGTTGTTCCGTATTTTTATAAAATTCTAAGAAATTCATATTAGATTTAGTTTTTTTAGTTTTGTAATTTGTTTAAGCAATATAAAATTGCTCTCCCATACCAATTGGGTGCAATCCACTGAGAATATTGTATATTTCTACGAATTGTTTCTGTTTGTTTATCGTCTTTCCAGATACTTTTATCTTTACCTGTAATAGATAAAGCAACGACTAATGGTGCTTTTAATAATATTTTAACCAATCTTGTATCATAAGTAACAGGTAATATTGGTTTATATTTTTCTAGTATTTTTGGACAGATTTGTGGTAATTCATTTATAACTTTTTCACCTAACTGTTGTCTCATTTTTGCTATTTCTGTATTTAAGTGAAAAAAATTGCTATTTTGTATATTATTATTTATTATATATTCTGCAATTTTATCAAACCATTCTATTGTCCCGCTACCACTGATTAATTCAGAAATCTTTTGAAAAAGTAAATCTTTAATTTCTGAATTTTGATAATCATTATTTATCCATTCAATTGCATTATCCCAGTAAGTTTTTGCAATCCAATGAAAACTAACTCCCAAATCATTTTCAATATCGTTATAAGTTTGCTCTATAAAATTTTCATCTTCATTATGAATACTTAAAAAACAAAATAATTTTGCGGTTAATTCAGGCGTTTGTGTAGTAGCTCTAAAAATATCAAATGTAGAAAATGGAATTTCATTATTTACACAAATTTTATAATATTTTAGAACACGTTTCCAACTGTGTGATTTGGTATTTTCTGTTTGTAGGCGTTCTGTGTGATTTTTTATTCGCTTTTTTCTATCAGTCAGTTCTGTTGGTTTATTATTTTTATCAGTTGAAACAAAACAAGGTAAAATAGTTGTATTCAGATTATTATTTATTCCTGAAAACACTATATATTTGTCAATAAAAAAACTTTCCGGAATTGTAAATGTATCGTCTTCGTGTTTTAAGGAAATCAGTTCTATATTATCAGGTGCACAGTCGAGAGGTATTGCAAACAAATCAATATTATGGTTATGTTTGTCTATTTCTATAATGGTTTTATCATCTTCTTTGTTGTATTTTAATATTCTGTTGTGGCTTTTTATTAAAAAAATATTTAATAATTCTCCTTGTGCATTGTATAATTCAATCGAAACAGATGAATTTATATCCATTGTATCTGTCAATCTAAATAATTTAGAAGCAAGTTCTTCATATTCTCTTAAAGGAAAAATATGACTTTTTAATGCTTTTATAATATTGATATGTCTTTTTTGTGTATTATATAATTTTATGAAATAATTATTTTTGTAAAACTGTGATATTATCCGGTATCCCAGTAAATTACCTAAAAGTATTATTTCGTTTTTTTGTAGAATATTACCATCCGGTGTAAGGATATTAATACCGGAAAAAGGTGAAGCTATTTCTAAAAACAAACTTCTTTTTTGATTAATTTTGTTGATTGTTGCGGAAATAGATTTTATTCCTTTTTGAAATTCTTTTAATTTTAATTTTACTATATCATTTTCTACTTCGAGTTCATATAATTCACTGTTTTTTATAGTAAAAGATAAATTATTATTTTGCAAAATAGTAATTTGAGCATCTTTTGAATTTTTATTATTAGAAAAAAAATCTAAATTAAGGTTGCCAATATTATAAAACACAGATGTTTCTTCACAATTTAAAGCATTTAATTTAACTTGAATACAACCTTCGGGCAGTGATGTTCCACTCCATCTTTGCCAATTTACTTCTCCGTTTAATCGCCAATACAATTTTAATCCGGAAATTTTTTCTCCATTTTTACGATAAGCTACGATTTGTGGTTTTTTAGTAACTACGGGCATATTTGATTTTATTACCCAAGTTGGTTTACTTTCATTGATAAACCAATCAAATGAAGTTGTATTTGATTTGAAAGTAAGTTTTTCATTGTTGTTAAAAAGTTCAAGTTCATTTTCAAACTCAATCCAGCTTAGTATTTTATCAAATAGTGTTACTTCATTAATTGCATTTTGTATGTTTATATTCCATTGATTATCAAACAATACAATACCTTTCTCTGTTCTACAATATTTCCCTTGCTGTAAAATCCATTTGTTTTCTTCCGGACTTGTCCAAAGTGTAGGTTCTGATATTTTCGGATTATCAATCATTAAAATAGGAAAATGATATTTTTCACCGTCTGTTGTAGATAAATATATTTCAGGTTTAGTTTCTTGACCGTTCCAAAGAACTTTTGAGTTATTAAACCAAAAAATTTTATAATTACCTTTTATGTTTTTCTTGAATTTACAAACAAGAATATCATCAACTATTAAATTATATTCTGATTGAAGTTGCAATTCTTGAATTTGAGTTAAATCTGAAAAATCTTTTTTTTCAATAATTTCAGGAAAATTAAATTCAAGATAAATTTCTTCTTGTTTTTCTTTTTTATTCAATATCCAGTTGGCACGAAATTTAGTTCTTTTTTTTGCAATTTTTTCGACTTCTCTTTTATGCTTTTTTAATTCATCAGATATAGTTTTGAATGAAGTTGTAGAAGTTCTTTTACTTTCAAAAATTTTCAAATATTCATCGTCACCATTCCAAATAGCTCTAACTATTTGTAAGCAGCTGTCATATACTGCTTCGTTTCTGCTTGAATAAGGTAAATATTTAATTATGTCCTCATCGTAAATAAATTCTTCTATTGTAGATGGATTAATTTCTAATACTTTTTTTAAAAAATTTGTGTAAAATCCACTATTATTGAGCAAATGATTTATGGGCAATCCTCCTTGCATCAGCAAAGTTCTAAAATATAATTTATTATGGCGTTGTATCCATTTTATGCCGAATAAAACAGCTCCTTTTTTTGCATATTTATAGAAATCGTCTTGACCACAACAGGATGGATTAACGGAATTATAAATTTCTTGTTTAGTAGGGAAACCACCATTATATTCATTTTTCCACCATTCTGCAAAATAAAGAGTAATATCTCGTGGGTCTAATTCTTGTTCAGTTATTGTTGATAAATGTTGTTTTAGTTCATCGTATTCTTCATCTGATAAATTATATTTCCACAAAGGTCTTCCATCGTGTTCATATATATTTCTTTTATCAAATAATGAGTTTACAAATGAGTTCATTTATGTGTTTTTTTTTGCTATTAATTGAAAAAACTACTTTTACTTTTTCCTCATAGCTAATTGCCCATAACGGTCCTTGGGTATGAAGCTGTGCGGGAGTTCCGCCGTGTTTCAGTGTCCCCCGAAACCGAAAGTTAAAGATAACTAAAATTGTCAGAAAACCACGAAAACCCGCATGCTTTATGACCCAATGTTACAAATTGTGCGCTTATGCCAACTTACTTGTCAAATTAGCTAAAACACTTACAATGAAATACCAAAACAAATTTGTTTTGAAAGGGCAAAATTGGGTTGGATTACAAACTTTTTGGTAAGCTCGTCTTACCAAAGTGTTTGTGTCGAATGGAATTTAATCATCTTCTTCTGGTCTTCCATCCCTTGGTCTACCATATTCTCTATCATCATCATTCCGTTTTCGTCTTTCTTCTTGTTCTTGTATTCTTTTTCTTTCTCTGCGTCTTTCTTCTTCTCTACGTCTTTCTTCTTCTCTGCGCCTTTCTTGTTCTAATCTTCTTTTAATTTCTTCTTCGTTACTCATAACATTAATTATTTAAGGTTAAAACTTATAAATATTATTAATAATATTATTGCCCCTATCAGTAAAATAAGACTCATTCCATTAAAGAAATGAGTTAACATATTTGTAATATTTCCTTTCGATTCTACCTTTTCTAAATCAATTCTTACCACTTTTTTTCTCTTTTTCCTTATCAATCCCCGCGATATGATAATTTCATATTTATTTGTATAATAACCTGTAACTTGGGATAAAAGATTTGAAATAATTGAACTCCCAAAAAGTATCCACGAAATATTAAGTAAAATTAGATACTGAACATCTTTTAAAAATTCAACATCTTTAATAAAAGACATTGAAAAAACTAAACCACCGCTTGATAATGAAATTATTAAAATATCAAACCTATCAAGAGAGTATTTCATATTAGATTCTGTATTCTCAATATGTTTCTCTAAATTGTTTATGTATCTTTCACTTCCCATATAAAGTTTTTGATTAAATAAGGATTAGTAATTCTGTGTAGTGAAATTAGCAAAAAAAATAAACAACTAATCTTTTTAAGCCAAAAAGTTTTTAACATTCAAGAACTTACAACAATTAAAACTAAAGCTCTTTTGCGGAGCGAAGCATAGCAAATGTGCTTTAGTAAAATATGAATGCAGCGAAAGCTGCAAAAAGCGGGCTGGAAAACAAATTTGTTTCTATCAAACGAACCGAACCATTCTCAAAAAATACATAATCAAAAAGCTATGAATAGAATAAACTTAAATTGTCAAACCGAGAAACATTTTCAATAAATAATAAACTGCCAGACCGAAAATAAAGATTCTTAATTTACGAACTTACAAGATAAAATAAAGCTATATGATTTTCTTTAGGCGCATTATTTGTAACTCGTTTATTAAAACACTTACATAGTTTATGAAATACTGTCAGAAATACTAATTTACTATGTAAGTTAGTATTTATATTATAGCTTTTTTATTTAATTACTCGCAATATTTTTTAATTACTCTATATGATTTTTCAAGTCCTAGTTCTCCGGATTTACTCATATCGGTACATCCATTTTCTTTTTGGTTTAAGAATATATAGCTTAAACCTCTGTTAAAATAAGCTTCTTTAAAATCGGGAGTTATACTAACAGCTTTTGTATAATAATTTATAGATTTTTGATAGTCGGATGAGTTAATAAATGTATTAGCTAAATTAAAATATGCGTAAACGAAGTAAGGTGCAATTTCTATAGTTCTTAGATAATCGCTAATGACTTTTTCATAATCTTGATATATAATTTTTTCAGATACCTCAGTACTATTAGAAAATAATGAACCAATTTGCAGCAAATCGTTATTTTGATTTATCATTTTTATATATTCTAGCATAGCATTTCTAATATTTGCCCTACAAAAATATGCAATAAACAAATTAGGATATTTATCTATAACTTTATCAATATCGATAATAGCATCATTAAAATTATTAATATTCGCTTTTAATATACTGCGTTCTAATAGGAGTGATGTAGCATTAGGATTTTCTTTAATAAGATTATTTAGCTGTACTATTCTATTATACGTTTCGTCAAGACTAATTGTATCTTGCGATAAGGTGTTAATAGAAAAACCGCTCTCTTTGATTAATGTCTCTAATATAGCATAATTACTACTGTCGTTTTGTTCTAGTTTTTGAGTATATAACTGTTTTTTGTTACTTTTCGAAAACACAAAATTGCTTTCCGGATTCATATTCAAATTATCAATATGTTCGTTATAAAATCTGTTTTTTGAATTTAAAGAAATTAATTGTTGATAATTTTTTGTTGTATCGCTGTAATTATCATTATTATGAGCATAAAAATGTTTTTGCGATATTTCATTTGCTTTTTTGCGATCTTCAAAAGCCCCTTTCGAATCTTTTAAATGTGTTCGCACAATAGCTCTATTAATGTATGCCTTAGCAAAATACGGATAAATTTCTATTGCTTTAGAAAAATCGTAATATGCACCGGTAAAATCATTAATTTCCATTTTCGATAATCCTCTATTAAAAAATGTAAGGATATTTTTCGGATTCAGATTACATACCTTATCGTAATCAAGAATAGCTTTATTATAATCTCCAATCTGATTCTTTAATATTGCTCTGTTAAATAATGCCAGGGAATTATTTGGTTCAATACTTATTGCTGTATCTAAATCGCATATTGCTTCATTAAACTTTCGCATTTTATTATATGTGAGAGAGCGGTTTATATAAGCATCAATATTTAAAGGCTCGGAGTGAATTACATAATCAAAATTTTTAATTGCTTCTGAAACATTCCCCATATCATAATATACATTTCCCAAGTTAAGATAAACACTTGCAAAATCGGGATTTATAGATATTGCCTTTTTATAATCGTCAAGAGTATTTAAAGTATCTCCAAGTTTATAATAAGCAATACCGCGATAAAAATAGGCATTCTCATTATTATTTATAAGATTTATTGATTTATTGAAATCGATAATTGCTAACTTAAAATTTTTTGTTTTAATCTTACAAAAACCTCTATACATTAAAAAATCAGCATCTATGGGATTAAGAAATATAGCTTTCGAAAAATCACCTGATGCCAGATGATATTTTCCTAGGTTAATTCTCGATAATCCTCTATACTTATAAGCATTTATAGCATTAGGCTTTAAATTAATTGTTTTTGTATAATCTTGTTCTGCCCCAATAAAATCGTTTAAATTATATTTTGCAATTGCTCGATAATAATACGGATCGGCAAAATCTGATTTTATATTTATTACAATATTGAAATATTCAATAGCCTTAGTATAATTTTGGGTACTTAACTTTACTCTGCCTTGGTACAAATAAAAATTTGTATTTAGTTGAGCATTAAGCTGTAAACTACAAATAAGAATAAAAAGTACTACTAAATATTTTCTCACAATTATAGATTTATTAATTCAAGTATTTTTTTCAGTTCTTTTTCGTCAATATTATTAAACGAGTTTAATTCATTACTATCAATATCAAAAACTCCAATTATATTGCTGTTATTGTCTTTTATTGGAACAACAATCTCAGATTTCGATCGAGAGTCGCATGCTATATGTCCCGGGAATTTTTCAACATCGCGAACAATAATTGTTTGTTTAGTATTAATCGCTGTCCAACATACTCCAATATCTTTTTCTAATTCCTGACATGCCACAGGACCCTGATATTGATTGACAATTAATTTTTCTTTATATAAAAGATAGAAGCCTGTCCAAAAAAAATAATCCATTTTATTATGTAAAACGGCTATTATTGTTGCTATTCTAGCATTTTTGTTATCAGTTTTCTTAAGAATTTCTTCTAATTGCTTATATATTCTTTTATATCTACCTTCTTTTTTCTTATCGTTCATACTAAAGATAATTTTTATCAGAGTTAGTATTTTGCATAATTCAAATTAATATGGTAATATTTTCAATAAGTCTATGAGTTTATTGATTTTACAGAACTTAATATTTTTTGTAATATTGTCTTCTTTTATTTCTTCGTATTGCCATGTAGTATGATAAGGAACATGTATTCCATAGCCTCCGATATCAATTACGGGAATAATGTCCGATTTTAATGAGTTTCCAACCATTAAAAATTCATTAGGCAAAACATCTAAATGTTGCATAAGTTTCTTGTAATCAACTATTTCTTTATTGCTCATGACTTCTATATGATGGAAATATTTACTTAATTTCGATTTTTTTAATTTGCGCTCTTGATCGAGTAAATCGCCTTTTGTGGCGATAATAAGTTTATACGATTTTTGTAATTCTAGTAATACTTCATTAACTCCATCTAATAATACCACAGGCTTGTTAAGCATTTCTTTTCCAAGTAATATTATTTTTTGAATAATCGATTGCGATATTGAATTATTGCTAATAATTAAAGCTGTCTCTATCATCGATAGAGTAAAGCCTTTAACTCCATATCCATATAATTTTAGATTATTGACTTCATTTTTGAATAATATTTTAATAATCTCACTGTCAGTGGCAAAGCCTTTTAATAATTCGCAAAATTTATTTTCAGAATCTCGAAAATATGTCTCATTGTCCCAAAGAGTATCATCAGCGTCAAATCCAATTACTTTAATTCCTGAATATTTCATTTTTACATTCTAATTTCATTATTTTTTATGATAAAATATTCCCATAATAAATTAAATATTAAGTTTTTCTCCTTCCGATTTAGCAACAATAACAGCACCACAGCTATCGCTCCATACATTTACTGTTGTCCTAAACATATCTAATAACTGATCGACAGCTAATATTAGTCCAACACCTTCGAGAGGAAGTCCAATAGCCGACAAGATAACGGTTATCATAACCAATCCTGCCATAGGAATACCTGCTGCACCAATAGAAGCAAGTAAAGCAGTTATTACAATAATAATTTGTTGCCCTATTGTAACATCAATTCCATATGCTTGCGCAATAAATATAGCTGCAACGCACTCATATAATGCTGTTCCATCCATATTTATTGTTGCACCTAATGGTAATGTAAAACTCGAAATTTTATTCGATACACCACTATTTTTTTCAATAGCTGTCATTGTAAGTGGTAAAGTTGCACCCGATGATGATGTAGAAAAGGCAGTAAGAAGGGGTGTGGTCATATTTTTTAAATGCCATCTAGGATTTACCTTTCCAACTAAACGTAATACAATTGGTAAAGATATAAAGGCATGTACAAATAAACTTAACAGCACAGTTAGCATATATATTCCCATTCTACCTGCAAATTCGGTAATAGATGGTGCTTCAGATACTGATTTAGCAACAATACCAAAAATTCCTAATGGGGTAAACTTTATTACAAACATAGTAAGTTTCATCATTACATCGAATGTAGAATTGAAAAAATCGGTAAGAAATATACTAGATTTTTTATTTACTTGAGTAATAAAATAACCAAAAATTATTGCAAAAAATATTATAGAAAGCATCTGCCCACTCGAAAAAGCATCAAAAATATTTGTTGGAACAATATTAATTAAGGTATCGGACAGTGAGCCATCGGAAGCAGTTAAGCCTTCTACTGTTTTACTTAAGCCAAGATCGGCACCAACTCCCGGCTTAATTAAATTAACAAAAAATAAACCGGTTACAATGGCTATAATACTGGTTGACATATAATATATTATGGTTTTTAATCCTAACCGACCGAGATTTTCTGCATTACCAATATTTGTAATACCCGAAATTAACGAGCTTAATATTAATGGAATTATTATCATTTTTAATGCTCGTAAGAATACTACACCCATCCAATCAACATAACTAATATAAGGGCTTAAAAATAGTCCGTAAAGTACTCCAAATACTAATCCTATCAGTATTTGCCAATGTAATTTCACTTTTTTCATATATATATTTAATTGCAATTTTATTTTGTTACTAAATTAAAAACTTAGCTTGGTTTTTAATGCAATATATCAATTATTTTAATAATTAACTCAAAATTTCAATCTCCGATAATTCAATATTCTTTATATCTATTAATTAAGTTTTGAATATCGAATCCTAAGAAGGTTTAAAATAGGGGGTAAAAAACATTAAATTATTGCATCTTATAAATATCTATAAATATCTATGAATATTAGTTCTGAAAATAGTTATTTCCGATTTTAATAAATAAAAATTACATATATATAAATGTACAATTTCGAAATTTAATATTTACAATACTTATTACATATATTCACATATGGAAACTTGTTTTCTAATAGTTTACATATATAACATCCGGCATGTTAATTAAAGTTACATTTGTGTATTTAACATTACTTTCTTTATAACAAATTATATAAAATCAGGACAATCAATAGAACGATTATTCTAAACAGATTTAATAAACCTATTTTCAATTAGTTATGGCATTTTAATAAAGTAATGATGCAAGCATTTCAAATATTTTGTTTACATAGGTGTAATTGTTATATATATGGTAATACTATCGTGTTGATATTCTGTAAATAATAAGGTATTTAAAAAGTATTACTTTAAATAAACTTTTGGTATTTCTTTGTATTTATTAAATCGATTGATTTATAATACTTTTATACTATAAAGAATGTTTTTATACGTTTATGTAATAGTAATTTTACTTGTTTGTTAATTTAGGCTTATTCGCCTTTTATACTGGTGTATAATAGAAAGTTAGTATAACGGGATAATAACTACTGAATATTCAATTAATATAGGTCTATTTGCAATATATTAAACAAAACAAATACTTACTCTTTGCTAAAAAATACCCTATTCAATATAAACTATCAAATTTTTAGGCTTTTATAAGATTTCCATTTATATATACTAAATCAAATAACTACTAATTCTATAAATAAACTCTCATTTTATGTTTAAACGAGCTGTATTTACTTCGATAATTAGTTTTTCTTAAACATACTGCTGTAATACAAAATATTATAATTATTACTTAAATACTTGCTTTCTTAGGAGCTAAATATTTATTTGAAACTCACCATTTAATACAAAATCAAGGAAAATAGCATGTGTTTACATAAATAAACAACTAAATACACATAAGTAACCATAAATTGTTTATTTCTTTACAATTGTAACCTTTATTATTATTACATTTGTATCATGTATAATTACAAATAACAATTGAATGTATTTAATTGTAAATATTTTAATAATAATTAGCTTGTTTTTATAGCAAAACCTAATATATACTTATGAATGACAGGATATTACAATTTCTTAAAGAAAAGAATTTCTCTTCAACTAAGCTGGCCGATTTAATTAATGTTCAGCGTTCGAGCATATCACACATCCTTTCTGGGAGAAATAAACCAAGTTTCGATTTTATTCAAAAATTCCTTAATAAGTTCCCCGAAATAGATGCTCAATGGCTAATTACCGGCAAAGGTACTATGTTTACCAATAGCTCTGTAACTGAACAATTATCCTACCCCGATAAGAATGAACATAATTTGTTTACTGCTTTAGAATCGGATATTCAAAAACCAATTATAAATACCCCGGAAATAGAAAAATCTCAAGCACAAAATATTACTACACCTAAAATTAAAGAATTAAAAAATATTGAAAGAGTTATGATATTTTATACCGATGGAACATTTAAAGATTATCGTTCAACAGAGTAATTTTAAAAATTTCTGTTTTATATTTGTGCAAAAACTATGTATAAATTTATTATTCGTCCCATTCTGTTTTTATTACAACCAGAAACCATCCATCATTTAATAGTAAATATTTTACGCTTTGTATTTAAAATTCCGGGAATATCATTTTTTGTTAAAACTTTGTATTGTGTTAAAAATGATAAATTAAAGACCGAATTCCTTGGAATGTCTTTCGATAATCCAATTGGTTTTGCTGCCGGTTTCGACAAAAATGCTGAGATATATAATGAATTTGCAAATTTTGGTTTTTCTTTTATCGAAATTGGAACAGTTACACCTATTGCTCAAGCAGGAAATCCAAAACCTCGCTCATTCCGATTACCAAAAGATAGTGCCTTAATTAATCGTATGGGATTTAATAATAAGGGTGTGATTTACGCTGCTAAACAATTAAAAAAACATAATCCCAAATTAATAATTGGTGGCAATATAGGGAAAAACACTGAAACACCAAATAGTAAAGCTATTGACGATTATGTTTATTGTTTTAAAGAATTATACGATTATGTAAACTATTTCGCAGTTAATGTTAGTTGCCCAAATATTAAAGATTTAAGAGAGTTACAAGACAGAGAATCGCTTACTAATATATTGAATACTTTAATTGAAATTAGAGCTAAATTACCCATAAAGAAACCTATCTTACTTAAAATATCCCCCGATTTAAATAATAATCAACTCGACGAAGTTATCGACATTATAAAAACTACAGGAACCGACGGTATTGTTGCAGTAAACACTACCGTTTCTAGAGATAATTTGATATCATCGGAAAAGAAAATTAAAAATATCGATAATGGAGGATTAAGTGGCAAACCCTTATCAAAACGTTCTACAGAAATAATCCGATACATAAACCATAACTCGAACGGAACAATACCTATTATTGGTGTAGGAGGAATTATGTCGGTAGAAGATGCAATTGAAAAAATCCATGCCGGAGCTTCATTAATTCAATTATATACAGGCTTTATTTATGAAGGACCCGGCTTTGTTAAAAAAATCAATAAAGCATTAATTAATAAATAGTTATTACTAATAACAAATTTTCATTCTGCACTATTAATATTTAACCTACTAAAAAAACAATTTGTTGTATAAATATTGACATGCTTGGACGAAAAAGTCCAAAAGTTGAAGATAAACATTTTGAAAATGGATATGTTTATGCATTAACCGGGAGAAATAAAGTAAATGATTCTATATTTAGTATACCTGATAGTATTAATGCAATTTCTACAAAACTATCAATTTTATCGAAAGATGGTAAGTCATATTATAGTAGTTTTTTTCGTCGTTCCGACCATTATAGCTTTTACCAAAAATACCATCGATTTTCTTTACTAACGGAACACACGAAGATTTACATAAAACAACCGATACTGTTGAAAAAATTGATTATGATGCTATGTTAAAAAGATCAAAACTTATATTTCTTACATTATGGGAATTAGCTAATAATCCTAAGCCATATAAGAAACAAAATAAGCTCGAAGACTTTGAAATAGAAATAGATAACTAAAATAAATCAATTAGATAATTCTGCTAAAGAAACCTTTTGGTCAAGGTTTGCCAATGATTTTGCAAAAGAAAATAACTACGTTGTTGGAAAAAGAAACTTTTTCAATTCAACAAGCTGAATTAAAAGGGATCACTTTAAAAAGTTGTGGAGAATCATTATAATCCGGGCTGAAAGCCCAATT
>CAZDCZ010000050.1:0-24057 GCA_964504155.1 uncultured Bacteroidales bacterium
ACGGTCCGCATTTAAGCTATCGTACGGATTCCCGCTGTGTTTCATTGTCCCCGAACAAATACATAAAGAACAAGTAAAAACGAAAAGATTATGGAAGAATTATTACAAAAAAAATCTTACTATTGTAGATTAATTACAGGATTAAATTATAAGTGTAAACTTATATCAGAATTTAAGTATTAACCTGTAAACTTTTTTTAGGACGAGTCCGTAAAATGATTGCAAACCACCAAAACCCCGCATACTTTATGACCCGATATTAACGGTTGACAATGATTTTTATTCCATCAATTTCTCAACTTGTTCTTTCAACTTAGGAAGATGATTTGATATAATTCCCCAGATAATTACATCATCTACTTTATCATATCCATGAATTACCCAGTTTCTTAAATCAACTATCTTTCGAGCATTATCAATTGGAAATTCACTATCAAGTTTCAAAATACGATTCGAAGCTTCTCCAATTATCTCAAGTTCTCTTTCAACTGCTCTACGTAATAGTTTGTTCTTCTGATATTCATTAAAATCACGGCTTTCTCCAAGATACTCGTAAATAGAATTTATTGATGTAATTATATCATAAGATATTTGTTTATCTTAAGCTTCATACAATAGTTGTTTATTTTGGTCAATAGATTGTATAAAGAAAGGATTTGACAGAGAATTTTGAGTTACTAAATCAATCTCTCTCTTTAATAATTCTCTCAATTTGTACTGAAGAGTAAAATAATTTTCAGTGTATTCTTCAATAGTCAGATTCTCTTTGAACGAAATAAGTAAATCAACATCACTATTCTTATCAAACTTATCAGTATTTGCAGAACCAAAAACATACAATGATTTTACTCCGTGATTTTCACAGAGCTTAATAATATCATTTAATCTTTCTTTTACAATTCTATTCATATACTTTCTTTTAATTATCATCAAATATACAGCAAATTTAAAACTGCTCAAAATTCCCGAAAAAATTATTGTTTCCTGTTAACGTTTTGAATATGTTTTCGTGGCGAATTTTTCTGTTGTAATTTTTCTGCTTACAAATATACTATTTTTATGTTATAATCTTGAAAATATGCGACTTAACCGCCATGAAATATCTGGCTTGTTACCCCAGTTATTTTAATATTTCACTTTGCAGTTCTTCTACTATTTTTATAATTTTTACAAAGGAGAATGAATATTTTTCTTTACCCGAAATTCTCAAACCGTCTATGTATTGTATAATTTTATTTTGTTCATTTGCTAATTGCAAAGACTTGCTTATGATATTTTCTGTTAATAATGAATTCGAATTAATATTAATAGAAATTTCAATAATGAGAGAGAATATTGAATCATTCAATTCTATTTCATTGCCAATATTATTACTTCTTTTTAAAAGTAAGGATTTAAGAAAAACTAAATCTTTATAAATTGAAACCTTTGTCTCCGTTATTATTATCTCTAATTCATGCTTTTTAATAATTCTACTTTTAAATTCTTCAAGTTCTTTTGAATATGAAAACTTCACGTTCTCTATTTTATCCGTAATATTTTCAATATCTTTTTTTGTAGCAATATTTTCAGCTCTTTTCTTTGTGTAGGCAATTATAAATGCAGATAGTATTGAACTTATTGTTGGCATTGCAATTACTACTATTAATACCCAATCTTTCATTTTAGATAGTTTTATTTAATATTATCATTTTACTATTTGATACTTTATATACACAAATAACAATTTGTCTAATTCCAACTAACTTCAAAATTAATTTTTTGTTCCATAGTTATCGTTTCTTTCCAAGGCATAGCAATTTGTTTTTTTACTACAAATTACAACCTAAAAAATGTAAACGATGTCCCTTTATCGTACCTTTCCCTTTTCCTTCATGTAGATTTCTTTGTGGGCTAGATTACAAACTTTGATAAATTAATTTCATGTACCTTTAACTAATTAGATTTTATAAACTTAAATGCAACTCTACGGTTCATTGCTCTGCCATCTGATGTGATATTATCAGCAATTGGATTTTTCCTTCCAAAACTGATTTTTAAAAATCGTTCATACAAATAAAAAATAGTATTATCAGCAATTGGATAACAGAAAAGAATATCCGAGAAGTTCAGTATTTAGCAGGGCATGGAAGTATTAACAGTACGCAAAGATATGTTCAGATAAACATGCAGGAACTAACAGAACAATTAAATAAATATCATCCGTTAAGATAGAAACAAAAGTGTATAAAAAACGTTAAATTTGTAGGAGATAAAACTATATTTATGAATACAGCAGAAATTAAATTAGAATTATTTAGACACATTGACAGTCTAAAAGGTAAACAACTGGAAGAAGCTTATCAGTATTTGTTATCCTTTCTGAATAAGTCGAACATAAACCCAGAGTTAAAATCAGGCATAGACAGAGCATTAAAAGATGTTGAAGAAGGCAGAGTATCTTCTCATGAAGATGTAATGAAAAGAATGAAAAAGAAATATCCAAACTTGATTAAATGAGAAAGATAATCTGGACTAACGAAGCTGAATCTGATTACTCTGATAACATTGATTACTTATTAAAGGAATGGACTATAAACGAAGCAAAAGAATTTATTAATAAGGAGGAAGAGCTTCTACACCACCTTGAGACAGGTAAAATCAAATATAAAGCTTCCAAATTTGAAGGAATAAGAGAATGTGTTGTTTGTAAGCAAATAACATTGTTTTATCGTTTAAATGAGAATAACAATATTGAACTGTTAAAGTTCTGGAACAACTATCAGGATAAAAAAAGACTTAAGTTATAAACTTTTCCCCGTTAGGCATAGCGTCTCGCTACGTAAAATGCAATAGAATAATAAAAAAAAATGGATTAAAGATAAGCGTAGCAGCATTGTAACGCTTATTTTATTTTAGTATCTTGCTAAATAATAGTAACTTTAATTAAAAAAGCAAGCATGTCTATAGGATATCAAATAAAAGATTGTGCAGGTATAGTTGAAAGTACAGAAGAATATGTTTATTCAAGCGCAAGAAACTATGCAGATTCAGAAAGTGTAATAGATATTATCCAAGTAAACAGAAGATGGAAAACGTATTGAAAAAAATAGCTGAAAGCTACAAGAATAATACGAGGTAGTAAATGCTACGCCGAACGGAGGAATGGTTTGTTATAAACAAATTTTTATTTTCGAGCGAATTAGACAAATAGCTTAAAATATTGAAGCTTCGGTTTTTGTAGTTAATAATTCTAATGTTTTCATACCAATAAGCGAATTTCCTTTTTCGTTAAGTTTTGGGCTCCATACTGCAACACTATATTTTTGAGGGTGAATTGCAACAATTCCACCACCCACACCACTTTTTCCGGGCAATCCTACTTTAAAAGAAAATTCGCCCGACTCGTCGTAAAAACCACACGACAACATAAGAGCATTTATTCGTTTTAGCTGACTTTTACTTAAGGCAAAGTTATTGAAATTATATGGTTCACTAAAATCGGCATACGGAAGAAACGATAAAGCTAATTCCTTACATGTTAATTCTAATGAGCATTGGCAAAAATAAAAATCTAACACTTCTTCTATATCATTTTTTATATTTCCATACGACTTCATTAAATTAATAAGAGCAGTATTAACGTATCCGGTTTCTTTCTCGGAATGAGCAATTCTTTTGTTATAATCGATTGAGTTATTCCCGGCAATTTTGCGAACAAACTCTAGAAATTCTTTTTTAGGACTTTGAAAATGCGACACAAGAATATCGGCAATTACTAATGCTCCGGCGTTTATGAATGGGTTTCTAGGTTTCCCATTTTCATATTCTAATTGAACCATAGAATTAAAAGGATTACCTGATGGTTCGACCCCTACTCTTTCCCATATTTTTTCGCCAACAATAGAAAAAGCTATCGAAAGAGAGAAAACCTTAGAAATACTTTGTATAGAGAATTTCTCGTCGAAATCGCCGAAATTATATTCTTCATTATTGACACATAAAAATGAGATTCCATATTTTTCAGGATCGACATTTGCTAATTCAGGTATATAACTAGCCACTTTGCCATTAAAACTACAAGCATTTACATAGTTATAAATATCATTAATAATATTTCGATAAGACATTATAATTAATCTAATTTAAGTACAGCTAGAAATGCTTTTTGTGGCACTTGAACATTTCCAACCTGTCGCATTCGTTTTTTTCCTTTTTTCTGTTTCTCGAGCAATTTTCTTTTTCTTGTAATATCGCCCCCATAACATTTTGCGGTAACATCTTTTCTAACAGCTTTAACCGTTTCGCGAGAAATAATTTTTGCACCAATTGCTGCCTGAATAGCAATATCGAACTGTTGACGAGGAATTAATTCTTTAAGTTTCTCGCACATACTGCGTCCGAAATTATAAGCATTATCTTTATGTATAAGGGTAGACAAAGCATCGACAAGTTCTCCGTTTAATAATATATCTAAACGTACAAGAGTAGCTTTTTTATATCCTGTTTGATGATAATCGAAAGAAGCATAACCCTTTGAAATACTTTTTAATTTATCGTAAAAACCAAAAACAATTTCGGCAAGAGGCATTTCAAAAGTTAATTCCACTCTATCGTTAGGAAGGTAAACCTGATTTTTAAGTTCTCCGCGTTTATCAATACAAAGTTTCATAATCTGCCCCACAAATTCGCTCTTCGAAATAATTTGAGCATAAATATATGGTTCTTCAATAGACTCTATAAAAGTTATTTCCGGCATTCCCGATGGATTATGAACAGAAACAACACCATCTTTTTTAGTATTAACATTATACGAAACATTTGGAACAGTAGTAATAACATCCATATCGAATTCTCTATCGAGACGTTCCTGAATTATTTCCATATGTAACAATCCAAGGAAACCACAACGAAAGCCAAATCCAAGAGCTGCAGACGATTCCGGTTCGAAAGTAAGCGAGGCATCGTTAAGTTGCAATTTTTCCATAGATGTTCTAAGGTCTTCGTAATCGTCGGCATCAATAGGATAGATTCCTGCAAACACCATAGGCTTAACATCTTCGAAACCATCTATAATATCCTCGCAAGGTCGGTCAACAGTAGTAATAGTATCGCCAACTTTTACTTCTTTCGATGTTTTTATTCCCGAAATAATATATCCCACATCTCCTGCACTAAGAGTTTTCTTTGGGTCTTTCTTAAATTTTAAGGCACCAATCTCATCGGCATAATATTCTTTTTCTGTAGCAATAAATTTAACATGATCGCCTTTATTAATTGTTCCGTTAATAACCTTAAAATACACCTCTATTCCTCGGTACGAATTAAACACCGAATCGAATATTAATGCCTGGAAAGGAGCTTTTGGATCGCCTTTAGGAGCAGGAACTGTTCGAATAACTCTTTCTAATATTTCATCAACTCCTAGTCCGGTTTTTCCACTTGCAGGAATAACATCTTCTCTTTTGCAACCAATAAGTTCAACTATTTGGTCGGTAACCTCATCGGGCATAGCTGCATCGAGGTCCATCTTATTTAAAATAGGAATAATTTCTAAATCGTTCTCCATAGCATGAAAGACATTAGAAATAGTCTGAGCTTGAACGCCTTGTGTTGCATCAACAATTAATAATGCGCCCTCGCAAGCTGCAATAGATCGAGATACTTCGTAAGAAAAATCGACATGTCCGGGAGTATCAATTAAGTTTAATACATATTCTTCCCCTTCAAATTTATGAATCATTTGAATTGCATGACTCTTAATAGTAATGCCTCGTTCTCTTTCAAGTTCCATATCATCTAACAACTGATCTTGATATTCTCTAGCATCAACCGAGTTTGTTTTTTGCAACAATCTATCGGCTAGAGTACTCTTTCCATGATCGATATGTGCTAATATGCAGAAGTTTCTAATATTTTTCATTAAATATATTTTACCTAAATTTCTTTCAAAAAATATAACAAGTTTTGAACTTGCAAAGATAATAATAATAACTAAAATATTGCTTTAGCAATTTTCTTAATATTATCTGATTGTCCTAAAGAATAATAATGTATTCCGGGCACTCCAAATTTCAATAATTCATTAGATTGCTTAATTGCCCATTCAACACCAAGCTGACGCACCTGATTATTTGTTGTACATTTATTAATCTCGACAACCAAATCGGAAGGAATATCTATACTAAATATCTGTGGTAAAAGATTAATATCGTTTAAAGATGATATTGGTTTAATACCCGGTATAATAGGAACATTAATACCTATTTCTCTACACATCTTAACAAAATCGATATATTTCTGAGTATCGAAAAACATCTGAGTAACAATATACTGTGCTCCATTATCAACTTTAAGTTTTAGTTTTTCTAAATCGAACTGCATATTTGGAGCTTCCAAATGTTTTTCGGGATAACCTGCAACACCTACACAAAAATTTGGTTTCATTCCTTCATTAGGTTTACCCGATATTAATTCTCCTTTATTAAAATTTGCTATTTGTTCAACTAATTCTGAAGTATGCGAATGACCTCCATCTTCGGGAATAAACATTCTACTTCCTTTTGGCGGATCGCCACGTAACACAAGCAAATCGTTTATTCCAAGAAATTGTAAATCGATTAATGCATCTTCTAAGGCATCTTTTGTAAATCCTCCACAAATTAAATGTGGCACAACAGATACTTTATACTTATTTTTTATTGCAGCAGCAATAGCAACAGTCCCGGGTCGTTTTCTAACAACAACTTTTTCCATTAACCCATCGCTTCGCTTTTTCATTACTACTTCTTTCTGATGATAGGTAATATTTATGTATGCCGGATTAAATTCGATAAGTTTATCGATAACATCAAATATTTCGGAAATATTCTGACCTTTTAATGGAGGTAATAATTCGAAAGTAAATAATGGTTTTTTAGCATTCTTAATTTTTTCTATTACTGTCATAATCATTCTTTATGATTAATTTCATTTATATATATACATTTATTATATCGTCGTTACTGTTATATGATATGATATTCTGTATATTTTACAAATTTCTAGGAAGCCATTTTTTTGTTTCGTCAAGAGAAAAGCCTTTACGATTTGAATAATCTTTTAGTTGCTCATCGTTAATTTTTCTCACATCGAAATTTTTTGCTTCCTTATTTGCAAAAAGCAATCCACAAACCGAGGCAACAGGCGACATCATATAGCTCTCGGTAATATCTATATTAACAGTATTTTTTACATCTAACAATTTAAATAATTTTTCTTTCTCGCTATGATCGGGTACCGAAGGATAACCAATTGCTGTACGAATACCTGAATAATTTCCTTTGAACATTTTTTCAATTGAAATATTTTCGTTTTTAGCATATCCCCAATATTTTTTCCTAACATCGTGGTGCAATTTCTCTGCAAAAGCTTCGACTAATCGGTCGGCTAAAATTTTTATCATTATAGCATTATAATCGTCGTTTTCCGATTTAAAATTATCGACTAAAATATCGACACCCAAACCGGCTGTAATCGCAAACAGACCAATATAATCGATTAAACTCGAATTTTTCGGAGCAATAAAATCGGTCATACACAAATTTTCCTTGCCATCGGATTTTGTCTGATTCCGCAAAAAGTTAAAAACATATATTTTCTCGTTTAAGTCTTCATCTTTATATATTTCTATATTATCTCCATCGGCAATAGCCGGATAAAATCCAAATACGGCATTTGCCTTTAACAACTTTTTATCAACAATCTTACTCAATAAAATTTTAGCATCATCAAGTAATTTTTTTGCTTCATCGCCTTTCTCTTTATCCTTTAATATATTAGGATATTTCCCTTTTAAATCCCATGCATGAAAAAAACATGTCCAATCGATATATTCGATAAGTTCTTCTATGGGAAATTTAATTAATGTCTTATTACCAATAAATTCAGGTTTAACAATTTCAGAATTTTTCCAATCTATTTTATATTTATTTTCTCTTGCCTCGGATAAAGAAATTAATTTTTTAACTTTTCTGCTCTCATATTTATTTCGAATATCATTATAATGCTCATTCAAGTTATGCAACAAGTTGCTTCTTTTTTTATCAGACATATAATCGGAAATAATTTTTACCGATTGCGAAGCATCTTTAACATAAGCAACTTTATTATATTTTGGTGCAATCTTAACAGCTGTATGCACTTCTGAAGTAGTTGCTCCACCAAGCATTAATAGGACATCAAGATTTTCATTATTTAGTGTACTTGCAATACTTTCCATTTCTTCGAGCGAGGGAGTAATTAATCCGCTAAGTCCAATAATATCTACCTTTTCTTTTTTTGCAGTTTCAATTATTTCTTTTTCAGAAACCATTACACCCAAGTCGATAATTTCGTAATTATTACACGACATTACTACACTTACAATATTCTTTCCAATATCGTGAACATCGCCTTTTACTGTGGCTAATAATACCTTACCCGGTTTAGCAACATTCTTTTTATTACTATTTTCTTTTTCGAGAAATGGCTTGAGGTAAGCAACAGATTTTTTCATTACTCTTGCCGACTTAACAACTTGAGGTAAAAACATTTTTCCTTCACCAAACAAATCTCCAACTCTTTCCATTCCTGTCATTAAAGCACCTTCGATAATATCGATAACACTTTCTGACTTTTGTCGCAACTCTTCGGTATCATCATCAACAAATTCGGTAATTCCTTTAACAAGAGAATATTCCAATCTTTTCTCAACATCTTGATTTCTCCACTCAAGAACTTTTTTTTCGTCTTTAGAATTTTCTTTTACATTCTGGGCAAAAGCAATTAGTTTATCTGTAGCATCATCGTTTTTATTTAGTATTACATCTTCTACCAACTGTCTTAAATCGTTTGGAATATCGTCGTACACAGTAAGCATTGCCGGGTTTACAATTCCCATATCCATTCCTGCTTTTATTGCATGATATAAAAATACGGAATGCATAGCTTCGCGAATAACATTGTTACCCCTGAAAGAAAAAGACAAATTACTAACACCACCACTAAGTTTTGCATAAGGTAAGTTTTCTTTTATCCACTTAACAGCTTTAATAAAATCTAAAGCATAATTATTATGTTCGGGAATTCCTGTTGCTACGGCAAGAATATTAGGGTCGAAAATTATATCTTGCGGATTTATGCCAACAGTATTTACAAGAATATTATATGAGCGTTTTGCGATTTCTATTTTTCGTACAAATGTATCGGCTTGTCCTTTTTCGTCGAATAACATAACAACAATAGCAGCTCCATATTTTTTTATGATACTTGCTTTTCGTACAAATTCGTTTTCTCCTTCTTTAAGACTTATTGAATTAACGATTGACTTTCCTTGAGTACATTTTAATCCTGTCTCGATAATATCCCATTTCGAAGAATCAATCATAATAGGCAAAGCAGCAATATCCGGTTCTGATGCAATTAAATTCACAAATTTTTTCATTACAGCTTTTGAGTCGAGCATTGCATCGTCCATACAAATATCAATAACCTGAGCTCCTCCTTCTACTTGATTTCGTGCAACAGATAATGCTTCTTCGAATTTTTCTTCACGAATTAATCGGGCAAATTTTCTTGAGCCTGCTACATTAGTTCTTTCTCCAATATTAATAAAGTTCTTATTTTTATCTATAGTCAAAAGTTCTAATCCCGACAGAGTAGTATTTATTGGCAATTTCTGAACTACTCTTGGTTTATACTCTCTAGCTTTTTTACTTATTTTTTTTATATGTATAGGTCGAGTTCCACAACATCCTCCAATGATATTCACTAATCCTTTTTCGAGATATTGAGTAATAAGCTCAAGCATTTCGTCGGCCGATTGGTCGTATTCTCCGAACTGATTTGGCAATCCTGCATTTGGATGGGCACTAATAGGAAATTTCGATATTTTAGATAATTCTTCGACATATTGCATCAATTGCTCTGCACCAAAGGCACAATTAAGTCCAACACTTAATAAATTAACATGAGCAATTGAATTATAAAAAGCTTCGAGCGTTTGTCCCGATAATACTCTACCACTTTTATCGGCAATAGTTGCCGAAACCATAACAGGAATATCGCTACCGGTATCGGAATTATATTGCTGAATAGCAAACAATGCTGCTTTTGCATTAAGAGTATCGAAAATTGTTTCGAGTAATAATATATCTACACCACCTTCAACAAGTCCCTTAACCTGCTCGTAATAGGCAAGTTTAAAATCGTCGAACTCAAATTTTCTGTATGCCGGGCGATTAACATCAGGAGATATTGATGCTGTTTGATTTGTTGGTCCCATAGAACCAAGCACAAAACGCATTCTCGATTTGTCATTATTGTTATATTCATCAACAACTTGGCGGGCAAGTCGTGCAGATTCAAAATTCATTTCATAGGCAAAATTTTCCATGCTATAATCTACCATAGAAATTCTATTTGCGTTAAAAGAATTTGTCGATATTAAATCGGCTCCAGATTCGAGGTATTCTTTATATATTTCCTGTATTATATCGGGCTGAGTAATAGATAACAAATCGTTGTTTCCTTTAAGATCGACTTTGCTATTCGCGAATCTCTCTCCTCTATAATCAGCTTCGGTAAGTTTATAGGTCTGTATCATTGTTCCCATTGCACCATCGAGAACTAAAATTCTTTTCTTTAGTTCATTCTCTATCACTTCTCTTCCTTGCCTCATAAATATTACTTATTCAAATTATTAATCTTATTGTTCAATATCTAATTACCAATAAAATATTATTCATAATTGCGAGATTTATTATTTAATAATGAGTTTGGTTTTAAAAAACCTGCCGGATTTATTTTTATTAAATCAAAATATTTTATTCAACTGCTTATTGATTTGACACAAAGCCTATTAGGTCTCAAAAAAATCAAAATAAAATATTTTTATACTAGACTTGTTAATTAAAAATAATGCATCATACTTAGAATCTAAATATCTACAAAAATAATCAAATAACTAGTTTCTTTCAACCATCTCTTTTTTTGAAAGAAAGCACTTACAATCTACAAATAATTACGAAATTTAAAATACAGTTTTTAAAGCTTTACATACATTTATAATCAATAATCTCGCAAAGTTATAATTACAACTTAATAAGAAATAATAAAACAGCAAAAAAATCATTTTTTTTAATTTTCGCCATTTACTATTAACCCGAGTTCGATATAAAAGCAATTACCTATATATCTAAAAAAACAAAAAAAATCCTTTTCGAAATTCGAAAAGGATTTTTTTTAAGTTCTGAATAACAAGAATTATTACATCATTCCGCCCATTCCACCCATTCCCGGCATTCCTCCGCCGGCAGGCATAACAGGTGCTTCTTCTTCATCTTCAACAATTACACACTCGGTAGTTAATAACATACCTGCAATTGAAGCAGCATTTTCGATAGCAATTCTAGTTACTTTAGCAGGGTCAACAACTCCTGCTTCTAAAAGATTTTCGTATATATTTTTTCTTGCATTAAATCCGAAATCGTCTTTTCCTTCTTTTACTGCATGAACAATAACAGACCCTTCTTTACCTGCATTTTCTACAATTTGACGTAAAGGTTCTTCAATTGCTCTTTTAATAATTGCAATACCGGTATTTTCGTCTTCGTTTTCACCTTTTATTTTATCTAACTCTTTTATAGCACGAATAAAAGCAACGCCACCACCAGGAATAATTCCTTCTTCGATTGCTGCACGAGTAGCGCTAAGAGCATCGTCAACTCTATCTTTCTTTTCTTTCATTTCAATTTCACTGGCAGCACCTACATAAAGCACAGCAACACCACCGGCTAATTTAGCTAATCTTTCTTGAAGTTTTTCTTTATCGTAATCAGAAGTAGTATTCTCTATTTGAGCTTTTATTTGATTTACTCTGACCTCGATATTTTCTTTAGTTCCTCCGCCATTAACGATAGTTGTATTTTCTTTATCGATACTAATTTTCTCGCAAGTACCTAACATTTCGATATTTGCTTTCTCTAAAGAAAGTCCTTTTTCTTCGGTAATAACAACACCACCTGTAAGAATAGCAACATCTTCAAGCATTTCTTTTCTTCTATCGCCAAATCCGGGAGCTTTAACAGCTGCAACTTTTAAAGAGCCTCTAATTTTATTTACAACAAGAGTAGCTAAAGCTTCTCCATCGATATCTTCAGATATAATCATTAAAGGTTTTCCGTTTTGAGCTGTAGCTTCTAAAATTGGCATCAAATCTTTCATGGTAGAAATCTTCTGATCGGTAAGCAGAATATATGGATGCTCTAAAACAGATATCATTTTTTCGGTATCGGTAATAAAATAAGGAGAGATATAACCTCTATCGAATTGCATACCTTCAACTATATCGACATGAGTATCGGTTCCTTTTGCTTCTTCAACAGTAATAACACCTTCTTTTTTCACTTTATCCATAGCTTCGGCAATAAGTCTTCCGATTTCGGAATCGTTATTTGCAGAAATCTTAGCAATTTGCTCTATTTTCTCGTTTGACTCGCCAACTTTTTTTGATTGAGCTTTAATACTTTCAACAACTTTTGATACAGCTTTATCGATTCCTCTTTTTAAATCCATTGGATTTGCTCCGGCAGTAACATTTTTCAAACCAACATTTACTATCGATTGTGCTAAAACAGTTGCTGTTGTAGTTCCATCTCCTGCATCGTCGTTAGTTTTCGACGCAACTTCTTTTACCATTTGAGCTCCTAAATTCTCGAATTTATCTTCAAGCTCAATTTCTTTTGCAACAGTTACTCCATCTTTTGTTACTTGTGGTGCTCCAAATTTTTTTTCTATAACAACATTTCGCCCTTTAGGACCTAATGTTACTTTAACTGCATTTGTTAATTTGTCAATACCAGCTTTCAAGTGATCTCTAGCATCAATATCAAATTTCATTTCTTTAGCTGCCATGTTTTTATGATTATGATTAATATTTAAGTTTTATAATTTTCTGATAAACGATTATTGTCATATATTATGCCAAAGCAAAAAAACAGACAAAATATACTCTTTCGAATATTCATCTCGAATAAATACTATTTAATCGAATGTAATAATACTAATCGATTCTTTTCAAAAAAAGCTCATTAGCAATATTATACTCGAAATTTTAAACAAAAAAAAAGTGCCAATATGCATCTGACATACTGACACCTTAAAATATTTTTATTTGTTATTTTATTCTTGACCGTTTCCTGTTTCTTCTGTTTTTTCGGGAACAGATGTAGGGAATGAAGGCATTTGTGAAGGATCAATAGCGTTATCAACTTGTTGTTCTATTCTTGATTTTTGTTCTTCTCCACCACGTGGAATAACAATACTTGATGCAACACTTAAAACTACTAATGCTATAGCTAATGTCCAAGTAGCTTTTTCGAGAAAATCGGCAGTTTTTTTAACTCCCATTACCTGATTCGAAGAAGAAAAGTTTGAAGCTAATCCTCCTCCTTTTGAATTCTGAACTAATACAATTAAAATTAACAGAATACTTGCAATAATTATTAATACTGATATCACGACATGCATAATCTATGTGTTTTTTTGTTTGTTTTTAAATTCTTTAATCATTTTTATTTGACTCGCAAAGTAAGTATTTTTTTTTGGATATTTCAAACTTAATTTCTCATAAGCTTTAATTGCTTTATCAAAATATCCTTGTTTAACATATACTTTTATTAATGTTTCGCTTAAAAGTTCATTATTTTCTTCAATACTTTTTTCTGACAAATCAATTCCCTTGCTATCATAATATTCATTATTCGTGTCCATTCTTGGATTATTTATAACAAATTTAGAAATTAATTTATCTTTTTCCGATCCTTCATCATTAAATTCGATTGAAAAAGAATAATCATTAATATTAAAAATTTCTTTTGCATCTTTTTTTATGTCAGTTTTTTTATTTTCAATTTCTAAAAATTCTATTGTATCTTCCAATTCATTATCAACATTCTCATTTATTAATACTTCAACAGGATCTTCTTCTTTTTCTATATTATCGTCGATAAATAATATATCTTCTTCTTTTTCCTTATTCTTTAAATCTTCTTCAACAAAAAATAATTCCGGACTATATTTCAATTCATCATCAT
Organism: uncultured Bacteroidales bacterium; assembly: GCA_964504155.1. Classification (GTDB taxonomy): domain Bacteria; phylum Bacteroidota; class Bacteroidia; order Bacteroidales; family UBA12077; genus CAZDCZ01. The sequence goes on from CAZDCZ010000050.1 coordinate 14,094, forward strand.
TACGCGAGCTATAATGTTTTAATTGGCTAGAAATTGTATCGGAAATATTATTAGCCATTCCTTCGAACCCATCTTTTATTTGTCTTCTAAATTTATTGTTTACATTATTATCTTCTGTTTTTTTTACAGATTCTTCATTCTTCTTAATCGATTTATTATTTTGTTCTTTTGGCTTCGATTCTATCGATAATTTACTGTCGTTCTGATTTTTGCTTTTTGCATATAACTTACTATCGTCGATAAAATACAGGACTTCAAATAAAACTTGTCTATCGGAAATAAAAGCAGATGAATAATGAATACGCTCTTCTAAATCGGGGCTATTTATATTTTTAAGATTTTTAAGATATAACAAATGAGCAACTTGAAAATAGGGATATTCGTCTAATATTCCTTTTATTAGTTTTAAACTTTCGTTGTTTAAGAGTTCCGGATTATTAATAAATTTTATAAAATCTACTTTCCCCATATTATCACTTCTAATTTTACCAATTAACAACCGATTTATTAAAAATATCTTCTATTAGTTCTTTTACAATTTCTTCAACTAAACCCTCTTCCACGGACGATAAACTCTCTCTACTATTATAATCCTGATATCTCGAGAAACTAGAATCGAAATTCTGTTCCGGATCTTTTTCATTAATAAAAACAACATGTACTTTAATTGTTAATCTATTCTGTGCAGCTATTTCGTCTCCTTGTACAGCAATTGGTTTTATGTTATAATCGGTAATTTCTCCTCCGAAATTCAAATGTCCATTATCTTTAACTAATATTAAACTAGTTTGCGACAAGAATTTATCTTTTAATTCATCGGTAAAATATTGTCCAAGATTCGACATTCCTAAAGGAGCCTTATTTGGGAAAAATTGAACACTTACAGTTTTTACATCAGAAGATATTGACGCTCCGGTAGTTGAATATTTTACTGTACACGCATAATTAACTGTAAATAAAAATGTTACAATAAATATTATGAACTTATTATTAAATTTCAAATCTTGCATATTAACTATTTCATTTTAAAGTTTAAAATAACGAATATAAATATTTTATTCTTTGATATTGTGCTTTCGTGTAAGCACTATTTAATATCGTACTCTTTAATTTTCCTGTATAATGTTCTTTCTGAAATTCCTAATTCCTGAGCTGCATATTTTCTCTTTCCATTATGTTTCTCTAAGGCTTTTTGAATTAATTCTTTTTCTTTATCTTCTAATGATAACGATTCTTCTACAAATTCTTCGGTGTCTTCAATAGTTGAATTAGTTTTTTTTTGAAATCGTTGCTGAGAAGGGTTATTTTGATTTATTACCGGAGAAATATTTTGTTCTATATCTTGTATTAAATTCTCACTTTCTTCTTGTATATTATCTTGATTTGCTCCTTTCTGAACAATTTCGTGAACTAACTTTTTTAAATTATTCATATCGTTCTTCATATCGAACAATACTTTATAAAGAATTTCTCTTTCGCTAGAAAAAGTTTTTTCATCAATTACTCTTTTATTGTATATTGCCGGCAATTTATTTGGGTAGTAATCCGGAAGATATTTTTTCATAATATCTGCAGTTACAATTCTGTCTTTTTCGATAACAGATAATTGTTCTGTAATATTTTTTAATTGTCGAACATTTCCCGGCCATTCGTAATTATCTAATATTCGTCGTGCTTCTTCGCTTAATTTTATTGATGGCATTCGATATCTTTCTGCAAAATCTGTAGCAAATTTTCTAAATAATAAATAAATATCGTCTCCTCTTTCGCGCAAAGAGGAAATTGCAATAGGTACAGTATTTAATCGATAGTATAAATCTTCTCTGAACTTATTTTCTTCTATTGCTTTCACAAGATCGACATTTGTAGCTGCAATAACCCTAACATCAACTTTAATAACTTTTGATGAACCAACTCTAAAGAATTCGCCGGTTTCTAAAATACGTAATAAACGTACTTGAGTAGATAATGGCAATTCTGCAACCTCGTCGAGAAATATTGTTCCTCCATCTGCAACTTCAAAATATCCCTTTCTACTTTCGTGAGCTCCTGTAAACGAACCTTTTTCGTGGCCAAATAATTCCGAATCGATAGTTCCATCGGGTATTGCACCACAATTAACAGGAATATATTTATTATGTTTTCGTGTACTGTATGCATGTATAACTTGAGGAAACACTTCTTTTCCTGTTCCACTCTCGCCGTTTATTAATACAGACAAATCGGTTGGTGCAACCTGACTTGCAATATCAATTGCTCGATTTAGCCCATGTGAATTACCTATTATTCCGAATCTTTGCTTTATACTTTGCACATTCATGATAAAACATTTTTTAACTTAAAACATATATGACAAAATTATAACAATAATTTGTTTTTAGCTATATTAAAGGAAATATTATCTGACATAACGTCATTAAATAATATTATAAGTTATAGATATCCATATTATTTTTCTGCATTAAAACATTTTTACTAATATTGTATTTTATAATAACTTGTTGATGTTTTATAAGTGGCTGATAACCAGAATAAAACAAATTTTGCGTTTTTCAAAGTTATTTATTACAAGACCTGATAGATTTAAAAAAATTACTGAGCACTTAATTTTTAATAATAGATTTCTGTTTATGAATATTATTGGAATAATTCCGGCTAGATACGAATCGAGTAGATTTCCCGGCAAGCCTCTTGCTAAAATCGGCAACAAATCGATGATACAAAAAGTTTATGAGCAGTGTACTAAAGCTTTGAAAATTGTTTATGTTGCCACTGATGACGCTAGAATTGAAAATGAAGTAAACAGATTTGGAGGCAATGTAATTTTCACAAAATCGATACATCAAAGCGGTACCGATAGAATTGCCGAAGCAGTTAATAAAATTGAAGCTTCTTTAAACAAAGAATTTGATATAGTAATAAATATACAAGGCGACGAACCATTTATAAATCATCAACAAATTAAAGAAATATCATCATGTTTTAACGATAAAGACACAGAAATAGCTACTCTTGTAAAAAAAATTGATGTTAATGAGGATATTTTCAATCCAAACAAACCAAAAGTAATCTTTACTAAAAACAATTATGCTATATATTTTAGTCGCAGTCCTATTCCGTATGTACAAAACTATACTAAAGATATTTGGCACAAAAATCACACATACTATAAACATATTGGAATGTATGCTTATAAAAAAGATGTTTTAAACAAAATTACTAATTTGCCACAATCATCACTCGAACTAGCCGAATCGCTCGAACAAAACCGATGGATTGAAAACGGATATAAAATTAAAATTGCACGTACAAATATTGAAAGTTTTGGAATCGATACTCCCGAAGATTTAGAAAAAGCAATAAAGCTATATAACAAAAGTATTAATAAACAATGAAATAAAATATTAAACTATATTAAAAACATTATAAAAAGTAATTAGCAAATAGTAATTATTTTCATTATATTTGAAACCCTTTTTTAAATACAATATTTTATAAAACATACAATTATGAAAAAACTTTTACTCTTAATTCTTGTTCTATCAACATCTTCAATATTATTTGGTCAGAAAACATTATTTTTCTCCGAGTATATTGATGGCAGTGGAAATAATAAAGCACTGGAAATATATAATCCAACGGACAATACCGTTGATCTTTCCGATTATTATGTTGTTCGATTCAGTAATGGAGAAAAATATCCGACATCGGGAAGTGCATTAACTACAAGCGGTGGTTATTTACATCTTCAAGGCATGTTAGCAGCAGGCGAATGCTGGGTAATTGTTAACGGTCAGACAGAAACAAACGAGTTCTCTCCTGCCTGTTCTCCTGAATTGCAAGCCCTTGCCGATCAACTCGATGGCAATTATCCTGCTCCTACATATATGAACGGGAACGATGCTATTGCTTTATTAAAATCAACTGATGGAGAAAATTTTACTCCTATTGATTTATTAGGTGAAATTGGTTTATTAAGTGTAATGGAAGATGCTACAGGTTGGTCGAACATTAAAGACACTGCAGTAACATACAATTCGGGTGAAGGCGTAATGGTAACATCTACAATTACCGATTATGTTGTAAAAGGAAGCGACGATACAGGAACGGCAAATTATGGCCCATATTGGATGGCTTGGACAAAAGACCACACCTTAATTAGAAACCCTGATGTATCATCAGGAGTTACAGATAATCCTCATCCATTTAATGTAACAGCAGAATGGGATACTATTCCTTCTGTTTGGCAAGGCGACTCAATGTGGGTACATGTTGATATCTGGACTAATCTTGGAACTCATACTTATACAGGTTCTAGCAACGGATTTTTCGACACAAAAATAATCGACCAAAAAGTAAGCATTTCTCCAAACCCTGTTATTAACAATCATTTCGAAATTAGATCGAATGATAATAAAATAAATTCTGTAGAGATATTTAATATTATTGGACAAACAATATTCAGAAAAAGCGATGAACTAAGTAATACTTATTTAATTAATCTTAATACTCCCGAAAAAGGAATTTATTTAGTTAAAATTAATTTTGAAAACAACAACTCTTTAGTTAAAAAAATAGTAATTAAGTAATTACATTCGATATAATAAAAAAAAGCATATGAAAAACATTTTTTCAAATGCTTTTTTTTTCTAAAATACATTAAGATACAAACACATGAAAAAAATAATATTTCTTTTAGCCATAGTTCTTGCAGGCTTTACTGCAAGCGCTCAACAATTTTTTGTTAGAGGAGTTATTAAAGATTCCGAAACCGAAGAAACACTCATAGGAGCAAATGTTCTTTATAGCGTAGGAAAAGGCACAATAACCGATTTCGATGGAAAATTTAGTTTACAATTAGAAAACGGAGAATATAAAATAACAGCTTCTTATGTTGGATACCAATCGCAAACCAAAACTATTAAAATTCAAAACAAGAACATTTTTGTAAATTTCTTGTTACAATCGCAAACCATAGACGAAGTAATAGTTGTAGCAGATGTAGCCCGTTCGCGTGAGACACCTGTAGCATTTACGAATGTTCTACCAATAAAGATTAAAGAAGAATTAGCCGGAAAAGATTTACCTATGGTTTTAAACTCGACACCCGGAGTTTATGCTACCCAGCAAGGTGGTGGCGATGGCGATGCCAGAATTACTATTAGAGGATTCAGTCAACGTAATGTTGCTGTTATGATAGACGGAATACCTGTAAACGATATGGAAAACGGTTGGGTTTACTGGTCGAACTGGTTTGGACTTGATGCTATAACTCGATCGATGCAGGTACAAAGAGGATTAGGTGCTTCGAAACTTGCTCTGCCATCAGTTGGTGGTACTATGAATATTCTTACTAAAGGAATTGAAACAAAGCGTGAAACAACTATAAAACAATCGGTTGACTATTTCGGAAAATTACAAACTACTGTTGGGTTTTCTTCAGGACCTTTAGATAAAGGATGGGGATTTACCTTAGCAGGCTCGTATAAAAAAGGAGAATCTTATGTTGACGAAACAGGATCGGAAGGATGGTTCTATTATGCTAAAGTTGATAAACGTTGGGGCGACCACATTACAAGTGCAACAGCTTTTGGTGCTCCGCAAGAACACGACCAAAGAGCATACAAAAGATCTATTGCAGCTTACGATTTAGATTATGCCCGCGAACAAGGTATTGATGTTGATACAAAAGATGAATCTGGAGATTATATCTATCGCCCAAATGTAAATGATATGGGTGTTGGCTATAATTATCATTGGGGATATATTACAAAAGACAGATATAATGCCAATGCACGACCAGAAGTATTAAACAGCAAAGTCAACAAATATCACAAACCACAATTTAGTATTAGAGACTCGTGGCATGTAAACGACAAACTATTTATTTCTAACATTCTATATCTTTCTATAGGAAAAGGTGGCGGAATAGGTCCACGACATAGCATAAAAAATAATCAATTAATTACCGATCCTTCAAATCCGGGATACGGACAAATAGATTGGCAAGCAATATACGATGCCAATACAAAATATTCTCAAGGTCCGTTCGACCCAAGCCCTGTTCCTCCAACAAATCCGGAGTATAGTAATTCGTTGTACTATTCGTCTAATTATCTTACTATGCAACATAACGAACATTTCTGGTATGGCTACCTATCTTCGTTCGACTATCAATTAACTTCAAAAATTCAAGTTTCGGGAGGAATCGATATGCGTTCGTACACCGGGTCGCATTATATGCAAGTTGAAGATTTATTAGGAGGTGATTATTGTATAGATAAAGATGATACAAGATTAGATTACATGGCCGACTCATCGTTAGCAATGAAAACCAAAGGCGACAAAATATACTACAACTATAATGGTTATGTAAAATATGGTGGATTATTCGGACAAATTGAATACAAAAGCAATAATCTCAGTACATTCCTAAATTTAAGTACTGCCCGTTCGGGTTATATGAAAAAAGATTTCTTTAAAGCAACAAAATCGGATTGGAAATGGAAACCGAGTTTCACAATTAAAGGTGGTGCGAATTTGAATATTTCTGAACACTCTAACATATTTGCTAATCTTGGATATTTATCGAAAACTCGTGCATTCAAATACTTTTATAAAGGCTATACTACAAATTTCCAGGATAATACCGATAACGAAATTGTTAAAGCTATAGAATTTGGTTACCACTATGCATCGCCAAAATTTTCGGGAAATTTGAATACTTATTATACAATATGGGAAAACAAACCAACTAATCAGGTAAAAGGTAAGGCCATTGACCCAATTACCGGAAGCCTTGAAGATACTTATGGCGATATTCCCGGAATGGATGCCAGACACATGGGCGTTGAACTCGATTTTGTTTATAAAATATTACATAACCTTGAATTTCAAGGATTATTATCACTGGGAGACTGGATTTGGGATAAAAAAATCGAAGGTCTTCAAATGTATTTTAAAGAAACTAACACTGAAGCAAATACTATAGATTTCGATGCTACAGGAATTCATGTTGGCGATGCAGCTCAATCGCAATTAGGAGCCAGCGTAAGATACGAACCAATTAAAGGTCTTTATTTTAATGCTCGTACAACATACTTCGCAAGATATTATGCCGACTTTAACCCCGAAAGCACAACCGATGCAGAAGGAAACCCTGTAGAACCTTGGATAATGCCGAATTATAATTTAATTGATTTTCATACAGGTTATAGATTTCATCTGAATCCTATAGACAAGGTTACTTTCAATCTTCGATTAAGTGTTACAAATATTTTAAACACTACTTATATCTCTGATGCTAAAAATAACAGCTCGTATATACAAAATCAATATCAAGATTTTGATGCTAAATCGGCTGAAGTATTTTTTGGAGCACCACGAAGATTTATCTTATCGCTTGCTATGAAATTTTAATATTAAACAAATATTTACTTAAAGATGGTGTCTAAAAAGTTCATTCTAAAGGAAGTCGAAGAATCTATTAGTTTGAAAATGAGATATTTCGACAAGCTCAATATGACATAAATAGGTTGAAACTTTGCTTTTTAGACACCATCTTTTTTTATTCTTTTTGTACTTTTACGAAATACCCGTGTTATTTTATTATTTTGCAATTAGTTTTTCGGTAAAATAGTCAATTTCTTCGGCAAAATCTAAAAACGGATTTTCCGATTTAAGTTGTTTTATTTCTATAAGTTGTTTAGCAAGGAATTTCTGATGACTTTTTGATTTTTCGTTAAAAGGTCGATGATTTCTAGCATTTGCAATTTTGCTAATATCTTTCATTAAAGCTGTTGTGGAATTATCGAAATACCTATCGGAAAATTTATTCCAGATATAATCAACTGCAACTTTATTAGGATGAAGCATGTCTTCTTCATAAAATCTATAATCTCTTAAATCGTCCATCATAATTTCGTAGGAGGGGAAATATTCTATATTACTAAATTTATTTATTAATGCTTGAATTGCAATAATTAATGTCGATTTACTTATTTGGTTTTGCACAGCACCATCTTTCCAATGACGAACCGGACTAACTGTGAATATTATCTTTAAATCGGGATTAAGTTCTTTAAGTTTTACTATCAAACTCTCGTAATCGGCAACAACACTATCGAGTTCTAATTTTTCTCTTTGAAATGCTTTAGCAGGAATTTTATGACAATTAGATACTATTTTTCCCGATTCTTTAAATTTATACGCCCATGCAGTACCCCAAGTAATAACAAGATAATCGAGATTTTCGAAGTACTTATACGAATCTTTTAGTTTTCTATTAATCTTTTCCTGACATTTATCGGCATCGATATCAGAAAACGAAGTATCGTGATAAAAACTAAGCCATGAATCGTTAAAATTATATAAATCGTTTTTTCTAAATTCTTTTTTTTCTAATAATATATCAATAGCATTTTTTACCGATACAGGATTATACAATACACCAAAAGGATTAATATCAACCGAGAATTTATTTTCGAACAATTTATTCCCAACATTCTCGGTAAAACAAGATCCAAGAAATAAAGTTCTTGATTGGTGATTTATTCTATTTTCAGATGGGGATAATTCAATATTTGTTCGAAAGATATTCATTTTAAGATATTCTGAGTTTTAACAATGCTAATTTAACTCATTTTATTAATACAAAATAGAATCAACAAATTTGCGATTATTTTTCTATCCACGATATTAAATATTCGAATATTTCATCGTTAATAAGTTCGTTATGTAATTCGTGATACATATCGGGCCATTCTTTAAACGATATTAATTTATTCGTTTTTGTATCTTTTTCGTATAATTTTTTACTTGCTTTAAACGAGGTAATCTTGTCGCCTGAGCCATGCATCAAAAGCATTGGAATATTAAGTTTATTGATTTCTTCAAGAGGCTTCGATCCATATTTCATTGTAGAAAAAAGAAGCTCTAAAGAGATTTTATTGTGAACTAATGGATCTTCTTTATATAAACGAACAACTTCTTTATTGTGCGATAATGCATTAATATCGAGATTTGATTTACTAATTATTCCCGGAGAAATTTTATACATTATTCTGGCAAAAAACATCAAAAGTGCTGATGGTTTGAAAGCTAAAGAATACCAAGGAGATGTAGCTATCAACTTTTTAATTATAGGTTTTCTTTCTAAATAATAATTTGTTACAATATTACCACCTAAACTATGACCGTATAAAAGATGTGGAATATCGGAATATTCATTTTTCGAATTTTCTAATAATACATCAACATCGTTAAACAAGTCTGAAAAATTCTTTATATATCCTCTCTTACCTTCAGATTTACCATGCCCACGATAATCAATAGCAAATACAGCATATCCTTTATCGACAAATCTCTTTGCCCAATTCGAAAATCTTCCCGAATACTCTCCAAAACCATGAATTATATTTATTACGGCTTTAGGCTTTTCATCAGGTTCCCAAGATTGTCCGAATAAACCCAATCCATCACACGCTCGCCAACTATACTCTTTCCTTTTCATTAATTTTATACTTATGTATTTTGTATTATTTTTTTTGAATATCGAAGGTACAACAAATAATTTCAAAATATGTAATATATAATAAAAATAAGAACAGTTAACACACCAATTTACACTACACTATACAATAACAGTAAGATATTTTTAATTATAAAACAAGAATTAAAGAAATAACAATTATAGCAAATATCAGTTACACCGAAAAACGGTGCACGTACATAATAGCAAGCTAATTGTAAGATGACTATTTAAACCCGAAAAATTCACGAATTTTTAGCGATTAAGAAATACTAACAAATTTGGAGTTTTTAATAACCCCAAATTTGGGTATTTCTAAATCGGGATTACCCGCATTGCTTCTCACTATCCATCGCACATTCATACAATTCGTTACACTTTTGTATGAATAATGCGGATTAATATTTTTGTCATATACTCATAAATTGAATTAAA
>CAZDCZ010000051.1:0-23407 GCA_964504155.1 uncultured Bacteroidales bacterium
AAAGACGTGATAAAAACACACTTTTTGTAAAGTTGGATGAGAACAATTCAGAAAATGAAAGATTATTAACGATAGTTCTTGAAGCAGGAAACTATTTTGATTATGTAAATGTTAGACAATCAGTAAATTAATAAATTGTGAAAAAATCACTTGTATTATTAGTAATCATATTGTTTAGTACAAGCTTGTTAGCTAAAAAATATATTCCAGTGAAGTTAATTTTTATTGATGGGAAAGAATTAATCGAAAATTTGTTAATTAACCCGGCAGATTTGATTTATCGGTTTTTTTTAGTAATTTTATATAAATTGATTTCTATAGTAGATACTATAATTTATTGTATGTATTAAACTATTCAATTATAATTTTGGCGCGAAGTTTGTATGCTAAGAAAAGTACTAAATAGATAATTATGAAAGTTGTTTGTATTAAAAATGGAATAGAAGTTATTGTTGATAATAATAATGAACTCGATTTTATCGAATATGATGTAGTTAAGGATCAGATTAAAGAAATTAACTATTTAGAAAATAATCCAAATGCAAAGATAGAAATAGATTTATCGAAACCTGATTGTCCTATTTACAATCTTATAAATTGTAATGCTAATTTCGAAAACAAATTTCATGATATAATTACGGAAAAGAATTTTGTTTTGTAATTTTTTGCAGAATAGTTGTATAGTTTTACTCGAATATTTGTGTTATTTATAAATTAATTAGAAATGGGATAGTTAAACCCATTTTTTTATTTGAATACTTTTAGAAATAGTGAGATTGCTAAAACAAAAGATTAACTTCCATTAAGTGCTTTGCTGTTCATAGAATTTTTGCTATAATAGATAGCGTTTTAGTTTAGCTAAAATTTGGGTTATACAAAATTAAGCTTCGCTAAATTGCAATTTACTTGTGTGAGTATCATCCGGTAGTCTGCCATATGTAAATTAATGATTAGAAAAAACATGAATAATGCAAATTAATTGCCAAAAGATTTGAAAATATATTTGCTATCTCCTTCAATATTAATACTTCGTTTCTTTTCGTTAAAAATAAAATCAACATTTACATTCTTCGAAATATTTAGATTTATTTCATATTTGTCTTGTTCAATATTGAAATTTGTTCCTAATACATTTGCTACCGAAATAATGTATATTCCTGCTTTAGAAATTGGTAGTAGAAAATATCCATATTTATCGGTAAGTACAGAATATGTTTCGCCATCTTCAGAACTAGCCGTTACTCTTATTCCATTTAAATCGATTTTCCCTTCTGTACTATTTTTGTCTCTGTTGAGTATTATTTTTCCTTTTACCTTATAATTTTCAACATATGGAATATAGAAGGTTTCGTCTCCTGAGATTATTAATTCCTGAGTATTGCCATGTTGAATATGAATGTTTTTTAAATTTTCAAGAGCTAAAAAATTTAACAAATATGTTCCTTCAGGTATATTTTCATAAGTAATAATACCATTAATATCAGATATTAGTTTTTCTTCTGTAAAATTAACTTTTTGTTGTAGTGTATTTCTATCACGTTTAAGAGTTAACAATATACTAGAAATAGGAGATTCATTATCATCTTTTATATTGTCTCCGTTTTGATCGTGGAAGAATAGAAAATTAATATCGTAATATTTTAATCTTGGTTGTTGAATATCAAACGATTTTTTACATCCAAAAAACATATTAAACATGCGGTTAGTAATTCTACCATAGTCTATATCATCTCTAGCACTTGTGTATATATTGTTCGATAAATAAAGCGACCATCCTTTGTTTAGGAATAAGTCAACTCTTGTGTTTATGTTTTTTGTTTCTCGTCCCGATGGCATTCTATACAAATAATTAGCATAAGCACTTACTTTTAACTTCTTGTTGTAAAAATATCTTTCAATATATGGGCGTATTTGAATAGAACTATAATTTATTAAGTCTTTATCGTACTTTAATTGTTGAAGCGATAAATTTGTTGGACCATGAATATAAAAAGCTGTTAATCGCCACGAATTGTCGTAAAAATTTAATCCAAGACGAAAATTTTTCCTTACTTTATACGAAGTAGGGATAATAAGAGGATTATCCGAAGATAAATGAGCATTCAGTAAACTAAAAGATAAGTATGGTGTAACAGATCTCATTTTTGTTAATCGAAATCTAGTTGAAGCATTAAGACTATAATTATTACTTTTAAATTTATCCGTAAAACCATCAGTAGGATTGTAAATATTTTGACTTAAAGAGTGCATTGATGGTCCTATTTGAATATATATATTATTATTAACAGTAGTTCCATACATTAGTTTTCCTATATTGTTACTATTATAATTCGATGGATTATAGAATCTTTTAGGAAAAGATGTTTGAAGAATTTTATACCTGTCGAACATCAAGTTTATTAACGATTTGTTATTTATTTTGTAATTCCCGTAAATATTAAATCTTAAATTATTACTGTTTCTTATATAATTATGAACAGTATTAGTATGTGAAATTTTAAAATTAAGTTTTTTAAAATTAAGATTATAAGTAGCACTATATGCAAAACCAATAGTTGAAGTATCGTTAGAATGCGATTCTGTATATTTATTTAGATTATTAAAATTGGTTTGGGTCGATAATATATTTACACTTACACTATTATATTTTAGAAAAGAAAATGTTCCCCCTAATATTGCCGAATAGGCATTGTAATTAGTAGAGTTGTTATTTTCGTATGTTATTCCGGTTCTAAGTTGAAGTATATTATTAATATTTCGTGTATAATTTATTGCAGCACCGTAATCGGGATTATATCGCCCCCGGGTTAATAGCAGCGAGAGTTTATTGTTTTTATTTAACGAGAATTGCCCTTTTAAACCTCTGCCTGTAATACTGTGAAGATAGTTTCCTCCAATGTTTTCTCCAATTTCAATAATCTTATTTCTATCTCTATAATTAAAGTAGAAATAACTATTTCTTTGAAAACTTAAATTTTGTTCATTTAAAGGAGAAAATTCAAAATTTTTTCCATTTACTTGATATGATAACTGTCGGTTTTCAGGAAATAATATTGTGCCAAATGTCGATATGTTAAATCTGGATGGAGTTGTCGAAAGAAAATTTAAAAATTGTAAATCTATATTTAAAGGACTAGCATTTGTCTCAGCTCTATTAATATATTTACTCTCTAATTTGTTAAAATATACATAATCAGAAGTGCTTTTGTCTTTCGATGAGCTTTTAATTTTTATTGTTGATTCCTTCCAAATATTTTTTAGTTTTTCTTCATCGTATTTATCATAGTTAGTGTTATAATTAACTTGGTAATTAATAATTGTATCTTTATGGGCAGGTAATTCAATATATTCATAATCTTGATTTTTGTCAAGATTCGATATATTAAGTAATTTTCCTATTTTAAGTTCTATTTTTATTAACTCGTTTGTGTTTCCTTTATTTTGTAGTCTTATGTTTAAGTTTGTTTTTGTTTTAAAATCATTAAAATAAAATTTCTTAGTTTCAATATTCATGTCCCATTTTGTTTCTGCGGGAATTGTTATATAGCTGCTTTTTAAGTAATTATTATCTCTCGTTTTAAACGAAGCACTAATAATATACGTTTGGTTTCCAATAACATTATTTGGTAACGAAATTCGTATAGGGATATTTAAAGTTTTTTTGGAAGCAATGGTATAATCTTGTGCAGTGTAGGATATTAATTGAAACTTTTCAGGAGTAGATATTGTTAATTTTCCTGATATTGCATCAGATTGATTGTTAGTAATTTTTAGTATATTAAAATATAAAGAATTTGTCGATTGTGTTACATTGATTTTTACAAATTCTAATTCGATTGTTGTTTTTTGTTGTAACGTATCACTTTCTTGACCAAAAATACTAATTTGCATTAATAGAAAAGAAATTAAAAAGCCTATGTAATATTTAAATTTCAATATTATAATTAAAATTAATTTTAAAATCCCGGTCCTGTTGGTATTAACTCAAATTCAATTTCAACAGTATAATAATCAGGTGGTTTGCCAAGTAAGCTCTCATTTGAAATGCCACATTCATATGAAATATTAATTTGATGATTTGTCCAATTAAGATTACTAAAATCTGGTGGCGATACAGGGTTTTGAGTATATTGAATAAGGTTAACCCAATTGGTTGTTAAATCTTGTAGACCTGTATAATTCGAATTTGGAGCAGGTAATCCAAGATTATTTGTGGCTTCTACCTGAATTGTGTTTAGTGGTAAATTATAAGAATTACTTTCGATGTTTGCTTGGGCATTAAATGACCTGAATCGTAGAATAAATCCTTCGAGAGTGGCTGCAACCTGATTACTATCTACTAAAGTTATTCCTAATACAGTGCCATTATTTATACGTATTCCGTTTTTAAATGTGTTTATAGATTTAAAATTAAAAGGAATATCTCCTCCGTAAAGTACCGATAGTCGAGCATAATTATACTCTTGACCTTTATTGCTTAAAAAGGCTAAACAAAAAAATAATAAAAAGAGTATTCGTAATTTTATTTTCATTAATTATATGTTTATTGTAAAAATAAGTCATTTTTAATGATAAAAAAAAGTACCAATAGAATATTTTGGTACTTTTATAATAGTATTAACTATTGATTTATTTAGAAAATTATTAATTATCTATTGATAAGTCAAATAATACATTAACTACATATCTGTCAGGAGTTGGTGAAGGTTGTTGGTCAATTAAATTTTCTGCATTCATTGGAACTGTTGCTGCACCTCCTTCTGTTGTTCCGCAACGCCATACTAATTGAAATATATTGTCTGTAGCGTCACCTGCATTGGCATTAGTAGCTGAATTATTATCTTCAATTAAAACTACAGGATATGTTTCTAAAGCAGCGACTGTTGTTGCAGCTAATGTAGGGATACTCCATAGTTCTTCTCCGGCTGTAGTTCCTTGTGCTCCACCAGTTTCGAATTGATGTGTGCCACTTTCTGTAATTGTATATCCTACATTGTTTAATGCTAATGTGTTACTAGGGTCATCTGTTCCGAGAAAAGTTGCTTCTTCTGCTCCGTAAGTTACTTTCCAGCGTGTTGATGAAGCAACTGTAAAATCGGTTACATACATAGGATCAGACGTAGCTGTACCGGCAGATACTGATGTTGCTTGATCTCCTGAAATACCATTCTTGTACTGATCGATAGTGTTAAAGGTAAATTCAATGTTTCCTCCATTTGAAATCGCCATCCTGAGTACCTGATTAAGATTAACAGCCACGGGGATTACATTTCTATCAGATATTGCTTGGCTAAATCCAAGTTGAAAAATAAATAGTGATAGTGATACTAATAATAAATTTTTTTTCATAATTAATAATTTTAATTAGTATTTATTTTGTAATTTACGTATAAAGTTTTACTAAGTTACAAAATAAAAGTTGTTTGTCTATGAAAATAGACGATTAATCAATAAAAAAGTAGTATTTATCATATAATAATTGATATTTTTTTTGAAAAAAAAGTTATTATTGCTGAATTTATGATTAAATATATTGCGTAAATATTTAATAAATTATTATTTTTAAAATAAATTAATAAACTATCAATTATGAAAAATTCTTTATTGCTAATTATATTTAGTGTCCATGCATTGCTTTCTTGTTCTCAGGATTTTGAAGTAGCTCCTGTTTTAATGAATTTTACAGGAGATCCGGGAACTGTTACAACTAAAGCTTTAACTGTTAGAAATTATGCAAACATAAAGCAAAAATTTACACTAAAATTTTCCGATTATATAATCGATGAAAATGGAGTGAAACAAATAAAAGCAATGAATACTACAAAAAATTCATGTGCCAGTTGGATAACAATTAATCCATCATTTGTAGAGTTACAACCAAACGAGTCTAAGGAGCTTAGTGTATTAATGGCAGTGCCTCAAAATCATTTCGAAACAAGATGGGGTATGATTCACGTTGAAGTTGCAAAAGAAAAAGATATTTTTAATGCCGATAAGCAATTGGCTACTGGGGTAATTATTGTCCCAAGAATTAATGTACTTGTAAAACAATCCCCAAAATCGAATAGTAATTATTCGGCTAAGCTTGTAAGTTTAACGGAAATTACCGAAACAAAAGATAAATTTCGAAAGTTTGAGATAAAAATATTAAATAATGGAGATAAAGTAATTGATGCCAAAGTGTATTTAGCTATTGCTAATATTAAAACTGCCGAAGAGAAAAAATATAATAAAAAATCAATTACAGTTTATCCAAATAATAAAAGAAAACTTACATTAATATTACCCGAAAAAATTGAACCCGGCGAATATGCCCTTGCTGCTATTTTGGATTATGGTCATAGAATGCCGTTAGAAGGTTCTCAAATAATTATAACACAGAAATAAATTTATGTTAAATATAATAAATATATCAAATACGAGCTTAGTTAGCAGAAATATATATTAATAGATAAATTTTAAAAAGATGAAATATTTATATCCTTGCGTTTACTACAAGGACATGAATATAATCGCGAAACTAGTTCGGAATAGGCAGTAATGTTACATGGTAATAGAAAAAATATTTAAATATTTAAAATTATAATTAATAGAAAAAAAGCCATAATTAATATTTATACTAATGAAAAACAAAGCAATATTTATTTTTTGTTATATTATTTTTAGTTCTGTAATTCTTATGGCTCAAAACGAAATATCTACTTGGTACGATAGTGATAAGAACTTATTAAAAGAAAAGTTTTATGTTTCAAATATCAATGGACAGAATGTTAAAAATGGTTTGTATTGTATTTATTTTGAGAATGGG
The DNA here is from genome assembly GCA_964504155.1 of uncultured Bacteroidales bacterium. GTDB lineage: Bacteria > Bacteroidota > Bacteroidia > Bacteroidales > UBA12077 > CAZDCZ01. The sequence goes on from CAZDCZ010000051.1 coordinate 6,809, forward strand.
AAATTGTGGCAAAAAGGAATTTATAAAAATGGCTTGCTCGATAGTATCTGGATAGATAATTATTATAATGGGAAAATAAAACAATATCTTAGATATGAATCAGGAAAGTTAAATGGAGTAACAAAAATATTCTATGAATCTGGGCAACTTAAACAAAACCTAAATTATAAAGACGATATGCTTAATGGATTTGTAGAGCTGTTTTACGAGAATGGAAGAGTTAAAGAAAAATCGTATTATACTAATAATGTTCTTAATGGTAAAGTAAAAGCATATTTTGAGAAAGGAAATATGCGATTCGAGAAAACATTTGTTAATGGTATTGAAAATGGATATTCAAAAGAATATTACGAGAATGGAAAAATAAAAGAAAAGTTGAATAAAACTAATGGTGTTCTAGATAGTGTTTTTGTAGGTTATTATAAAGAATATGAGAATGGAACCTTACAAAAAAAATGTATATACGAAAATGGAGTGCTTAACGGATTATATGTTGGGTATTATCACGATGGTTCTAAAATGGTAGAGTGTACATATATAAATAATAATATTGAAGGAAAATATACTTATTATTATGGAAAAGAAAAATCTGAAGGTCTTACTGTAAATCAGATAAAAGAAGAAGGGTATTATATTAATAATTTGCGAACTGGTTTATGGAAAGCTTATTATCCAGATGGTAAATTATTTTCGATAGGGAATTATAAAAATAATTTATTTAGTAGTACATGGAAAATCTATTATAATAATGGAAATATAAAACAAATAGGGGAATATCTTGACGCTAATGCTATTGGAGAGTTTAAATTTTTTTATAAAAATGGAGGATTGAAAAATACTGGAAATTATTCAAAAAATAAAAAAGATGGAATTTGGAAAACATATTATGAATCGGGTGAGTTATTGAGTAAAATATATTTCAGAAATGGAGTAAGAAATGGAGATGCTTATGGGTACGATAAAAATGGAAATCAAATAGAACATAAAATATTTATTGATGGAGAAGAAAAATAGATATATATTTAAATTAGTATTTTTTATATTGGTTATTGTATTATTGTTTTCGTGCAATGACGAACCCAATAATTATATTTCGATATCTGGATTGTGGCGTTTCGAAGAAATAAGGGATAACGGAACAGAAGTTTATACTGTAGATATTTGTAAATCAGAAAGCGATAGTACAATATTTGCAGTTTATAATTTTTATAATTTTGGAAACGAAGAAAAAATATATATAAAAGTAAATAGTGAAAATGAAATTTCTATAGAACTTCAGTTTATTGGAAATTCAGGGATTTTTGTTGAAGGAATAGGTGAAGCAGAATCTGATTATAAAAATATATATTTAAGATATACTATAGATAATGGAATAAAAAAAATTGATGTAAACTCTCATTTAACAAGATTGTAATTATCTACTATAAGAAAAAGCCTTACTATCTTATTTTCTAATTAAATATCAATCATTTTTAAGTATAAGAATCGAAGAAATGTTATTTTTATTAATATAACTTTTTCGTACATAAAAATATTTTAATCAAAACAATTAAGTAGATTATTTTACTATGTTTGCAAATATTTAGTAATAAATATTTTGTAAATATTTGCTTAATGAAAATGTCTATGAGAATAATGTTTTTTAGTATCGTTTTGTTATTTGTTTCGTGTAATATGTCAAAACAAACAACTGTAGATAATTATAATGAAAATGAAATTAGTTTTGTAAGTTTGAAAAGTCAGTTTCATAAAGACGAAGAAGTTAAGCTTGTATTTGAAAATAATATTGAATCGGAAATTACAATTTTAAACCCACAAAGAATGCTTATAGAAAAAAACTATAACAATAAGTGGGAAAGAGTGAAAATTTTATATTGCCCTTGTGGAGCATCATGCCCACAACCACCTAAGCAATTAGAATTAAAACCTTCAGAAAAACATATATTTACTTGGAACCAAAAAGAAGATTGGTGTGGCGATTATATTACAAAATTTGTTCAGAAAACAGAAACAAAATTTGTAGGATTCGGTAAATATAGAATTAAGGTTTTATATAAAATTAAGCAAAGTAAAATTGTTGAAATTTATAAATATTTCGAAATTATTGAATAATAGAATATATAGAATTTGAATATATAATTACTAAAGAACTATTAAAATGAGAAGATTGCTAATTAGTTTACTTGTGTTATTTGCTTTTCAAACGGCAAATGCACAACCATGGATGAACAAGCTAAAAAAAACAAAAAATCAAACTGAAACAAATTTTTATGAAACTCAAGATGCTTTTCATAAATATTGGGAAGGAAAGAATGTAAAAAACGGTTATTATTATGTTAACAGAGAAAAGAAAAAGGCGTATGGATGGAAACAATTCCTACGTTGGGAGTGGTTTTGGGAAACCCGTGTTGATAAAAAAACAGGAAACTTCCCGAAAACAAATTTATTTAAAGAACATAAAATTTATTTAAAGAATAGTTCTTCTAAAGCTACCGATATGGCTAATTGGCTTAGTGTTGGTCCGGAAAGTTCAGAAGGTGGATATGCTGGTGTTGGAAGAATAAATTGTATATCTTTTCATCCTACAAACGATAATATTTTCTGGATAGGTGCTCCTGCGGGAGGTTTATGGAAGACTGTCGATGGAGGTTCATCGTGGGAAGTATTAACCGACTCTAATCCTGTTATGGGAGTTAGCAGTATTGCTATACCAAACGATTTTGAAACATCAAATACTATATATATTGCTACGGGCGATAGAGATGCCGGTGATAATTATTCTGTTGGAGTACTTAAATCAACCGACGGGGGTGTAACTTGGAATACAACAGGTCTGTCGTATGAAGTATATCAATATATAAAAATTACAAAATTGTTAATAGACCCTGTAAATCAAGATGTTTTATATGCTTCAACAAATCAAGGAATATATAAAACAATTAATGCGGGTGTAGATTGGACATTTCAGGTTTCCGGTGCTTTTTACGATATGGAATTTAAACCCGGAGACGAAGCCAACACATTATATGCCGTAACAAAAAGTTCAGGCTCTCCTGCTTTTTATAAAACAATTAACGCAGGAACAGATTGGAATAAAATGTACGATTTTCCAACAGATGCATCAAGAGTTGAAATAGGTGTTACTAAAGCTGATTCTTCTATTGTATATACTTTATGTTCGGGTAACGATAGTGGATTATATGGAATATATAAATCAAGCGATAATGGAGATAATTTTACAAAAATTTTCGATGGTACTCAAACTAATAATAATTTATTAGGATGGGAAGCAGATGGATCTGGTTCCGGAGGACAAGGATGGTATGATCTTGCTTTTGAAGTATCGCCTAAAGATACTAACGAATTATTTGTTGGTGGAGTAAATACATGGAGATCTGTCGATGGAGCTGTTTCGTGGGCTTGTAATAATCATTGGTGGGGAGATCAGGTGCCGGCAGTTCATGCCGATAAACATTATATGGCTTACCGCGACGATAGTACTCTTTTCGAATGTAATGATGGAGGTGTATATAAAACAGTAAATGGAGGAACAGATTGGACAGATCTTACTAATGGGATGATTATTAGTCAGATGTATAAGCTTAGTGTTTCTCAAACTCAAGAAAATGAAGTAATCACAGGATTACAAGATAATGGAACAAAATTATACCACAATAGTTATTGGGACGATGTGAAAGGTGGAGATGGAATGGAATGTCTTATCGATTACGAAGATGTAAATATTCAGTACGGAACATACACAAATGGACAAATATCTAGAACAATGAATCATTGGGGTTCACCAAGTACTGATATCTCAGCAAATATTCCGGGCGGAAATAATGGTGCTTGGGTAACTCCATATATTATCGACCCTTCTGATAATAAAATTTTATATGTTGGATATTCTGATGTTTGGAAAACTACCGACAGAGGAGATACATGGACTCAAATTTCTAATTTGAGTTTTGGTAATAAAATCAGAGCTATGGCTATTGCTCCATCAAATAGTCAGGTAATTTATATTACCGATTATAACAGCTTATGGAAAACAACTGATGGAGGAGATGCTTGGTCTGATGTAACTAATACATTGCCTGTAAGTAATGGTGATATTTCAAGTATTGCAATTGATGCATATAATCCTTCTGTTGTTTGGGTAACTATTGGAGGATATAATAATAGCGGAGTTTTTAAATCCGATAATGGGGGAGATGCATGGACAAATATCTCTGCAGGTTTACCATCTGTTCCTGTAAATACAATAGTTCAAAATAAATTAGAAAACTCTAGTTGTCATTTATATGCCGGTACCGATATTGGTGTATTTGTGAAAGACGGTGATGCCGATTGGACTTTGTTTAATTCTGGACTTGCTAATGTTGTTATCTCAGAATTGGAAATATATTACGATAATAATAATCCAACAAATAGCAAATTATGGGCTGCAACTTATGGAAGAGGTTTGTGGACTAGCAATTTGCTCGTTTTTACTCAAGCAGCTATTGTTTGTAGAAGTATTGAAGGACCTATTTATGTATCTGCTGATAGTAGTGTTAATGTTGATCTTATTTATACTGCAAACAAAACATTTACATCAAATACTTTTAATGCATATTTATCGGATGCCGATGGAGATTTTACAAATGAGATTTTGATTGGAACTTTAGAATCGGATGTGTCTGATACCATTATGGCTACTATTCCAACTAATACATTAAGTGGTACTAATTATAAAATAAGAATAAAATCGACTAATCCCATAGAAACAAGTATTGATAATGGTAGTTTCGAGATTGTTTTAGATACAATAGCTCCTTCTTCTGAAATAACTTGTTCTATTAATGGAACAACAAGTATCAGTTCGTTTAATATATCTGTTACTTTTAGCGAAGATGTTTATGGTTTCGATATTAACGATATTAATGTTACTAATGGAGAAGTTAATGATTTAATTGAGACAAATGCCTCTAATTATAGACTTACTCTTGTTCCTGATGCTAATGGAGATGTTATAGTTGATGTTCCTGAAAATATTGTAGGAGATATAGTTGGAAATAGAAATACTTCTTCAACATGGAGTATTGTCTTTACCGGAAATACAGGAATAAACGATTTTAACAAAGCGGGAATTAAAATATACCCTAATCCAAATCAGGGTCGATTTACTGTTTCGTCGAAAGAAGAGATGAAAAGAATTATTATTACTGATATCAGTGGTAGAAAAATTCTTTCGAAAGAATTACATAATAATGATGTTAACATCGATTTAAGTCAATATGCTAAAGGAATGTATTTAATTAGTATAAATGTTAACAGTAAGATATTACAAGCAAAAATATTGGTAGAATAGCGATGTTTTGAGACAATTTATGTCGGTCTAAAATAGCTTGACTGATTTGTAGTAAAATTAATTTTTATTATTAAACCTCCAAAGTATAAACTTTGGAGGTTTCTTGCTTCTATTGAATTTTTTTCATTAGTTTCTAACGATATTTCGAATTTCAAGATTAACTTTTATGGTTTAAAACAAAATGCTCCCGGTATTATTCCAACTTTGAAAGTGTCAATTATTTCGGCTTGTGATGAATAACGGTATATAACACCTTGTTGAACGTAATCGATAGCATCTGCAACATAGACTTCTGATGTTTTTGGATCGATAGTTAATCCATAGTATCCTCCATTATATTGTCCGCTATATTGACTTTCTATAAATGGTTTGTCGGGGAAGTGTGTTGATGTTACTGGTAAACGGTAAATATGCTTGTTAATAAAGTAAATAGTATCTTTTGTTCCGTTCATGCATATTTCTGATGGCCAGTCTCCTAGTTCGAACCGAAATATTCGTTCTATCTTCCTGTTGGCGGCATCAATTTTTATTAATCCCGGTGCCTCGTAACCATAAGGACTATCATAATATCCGCCGTCGGTTACTGTCCATATTTTGTTATATTTATCAAGTATCAGAGATGTTGGTTGTTTTAACACCTTTATAGAATCGATTACTTGATCGGTTTCACTATCTATAACAAGAATTTGATTATCGTATGACCAACAATTGGTAAATACATATTTATCGTATTGCACCATTTGTTCTGTAGGATGCTGATAAAATTCAGAGTAATGGTTATTTACATTTATGTAACCTGTTATCTGAAAAGTTTGTGGGTTTACTATGGTAATGGCTTTTGCATATAAATCGGTGATATAGGCTTTTGTATCATTAATAAAATGAATATATCTTGGGGATGTAAGACCAATTATTTTACCTACATATTCAAAAGTATTTATATTGATTATATATATTTTTCCTGAATTATTAATTACAATATACCCCAGACTATCACGAATAGTCATTGATTGAGCTACATCGCCCAAGGGTACTCCGTTTGTTCGATAGAAAATGCTATTCAGGGTTTTCATCGAATCAATCATATAATAAGATAAAGAAGCATTGTCGTACATAAAATTTCCTTCGTTGGTAATAAAAAGGCCTCTTTGATTTCTTATGTACGAATTAAGACTTGTATCCTGATTAATTTCTAGTTTATTAAATTTAGTTAAAGCATCATCATCCATACAGGAAGATAATATTAAGGCTATTGAAATATAGAATATAAATTTTTTCATTTGTCGAATGTTAACATTAATAATAGTGAATAATATCTTCCTGGCATATACCTGCCTAATACAGAACGATATTCTTCATCGAAAAGATTGTTTATCTTAAATTCTAAACCAATCTTATAGCTATTAAAGGAAAGATTTTTCCCGATAGAAACTTTATTCATGTGATAGGGATAGTACCAATTTAATTTCCCCGATGAATTGCCTGTTCCAAGGTCGTCTGAATCATCTTCAAGTCCAACCATATTACTTGTCATAGTAAACCGCTCGCTATATGAATTGTATTGGTAGCGTAGATAAAAGCCTTTATACGAGACGCTTGTCATAACATTTCCTGAGTGAACAGGAATAAACGGTAATTGTTTTTTATATGATTCGTCTCCCCAACTTAAAGGATCTCCATAATTTAACGATTTTGTAAGTCCGTAATTTCCGTGTAATTGTAATTTTATATTTCCGATTTCTGTATTTATTTTCAGATTATATTCCAAGCCATATGATTTAACTCTTTTTATGTTAAATGGTTCCCAATATCCTTTAAAGCTTGGTAACCAGATAATCCATTTGTTGATATCGGAATAATAAGCGGTAAGTTGTGTATTTATATTTGTTTTTCTTTTAGTATTAATGTAGTGAATACTAAGTTCTTCGGTAAAACCTTCTTCCGGTTTTAAATCCGGATTTCCTCCGGGTTGCCAATATAAATCGTTTAATGTGGGATGATGATAATTTCTTGTTATACTTCCTTTAATTACAAAATCTGTAGTAAAAATAGGCTTATAACTTAGGCCTAGATCAAAAATTAATGGAGAGAAATTTTTATTAATAATATCATCGCGAAGCATAAGCGATAGATTGATTTTTTTTAACATCTGAATGTAAATACCTCCAAACAATGAGAAATCATCACGAATAACATCGTAACCTGTTTTTTTTACTGAATCTTTTGTATGTACATCAAAATGATTATAATTAACAGAAGATTGAAATAGTATATTTTTGTTGATATTAAAATCATATTTTAATTTATTGTAAAAACTATTCATCTTACTACTTGAATAGATTGCAGGGATTTTTCCAATACCACTCACTTCATTCATAAGTTTATAATCGAGATTTTGATAATCGTAGCCTGAGCTAATGTAAAAATTACTTTTATTATTATAGTATTTCCAGTCTATAATAATTTTAGCGGTATTGTCGTCTTGTTTATTAAGATTCGATTGATTATCGCCCTCATAACTAAGTACTGTAGGAATAGAGCGGTTTGCATTTTGCCACCATGTTTTTGCAGAAATATAATTATTCTCGCTAGGGTGGAAATATAGTTCTTGAGCAAAGCCGTATTTTGAGTAATTAGCATTTTTGTTTTTTACACGAGGTTTATCCGTGATAACTTTGTTGATAAACGAATAATCGTTTTTAGATTTATTATTATATACTCGTGTCTTTGATTGTATTTTATTATTTCCGACATTAAACTGTGCAAATTCATCATAAGTTGAATAGTTACCAATACCTTGATAATATTTCCCGCTTATTTTATTTGTCCAATCTACTTTATTTTTTATACTTATGCTTCCGCCTAAGCCTCCACTTTGCTCTTTTATTGAGCTGCCTCCATGTTGCAGACTTAAATCGTCGATAATGTAAACAGGAATCAACGAAAAATCAACCATTCCCAACATAGGGGAATTTATGTTCATCCCATTCCACGAAACTTGAGTGTGAGTAGCTGCTGTGCCCCGAAAAGAAGCGGTTGCTAATGCCCCACGTCCATGCTCTTTTATATATACTGTGGTGTTTTCCGATAATACATCCGAGAGATTAGCATTTATCTTATCCAATAAAATTATTGAATCGACTTGCATTGTTTTTTGTCCGGCTTCTTCTTTTTTAAAAATGCGCTTTGCTACTATTTTTACTTCTTTAATTTCTATGATTTTATTCAATGATTGAGAATAACTGAAATGACTCATAAAAATTATTAGAACAATAATTAACCTTTTCATTGATATCCATTTAATGTCTGATTATTACTTTGTAACAAAAAGAAGAGAAAGGGGTGGTAAGCTTAACAATATACAAACCTTCTTTCCAATTTTCTGTATTAATTATGTGATTGTTGGAAGATTTTCTGATTGCTTTATTGTAAATCATGCTTCCTGTTGATGTATATACATATATTATACTAGACTGATTTATGTCTGTTGTATTTACTGATATGTAGTTGTTAGCAGGATTAGGTGTAATCTTTATTTCCTTTTTGATATCATTAATGCTTGAAGTACCTTGTTCAACTTTTAATTCAAATTCTTCAGTGGCTATTTTAATGTTATAAGTGCCGGGTTCAGTAATTTTTAGATATATTTTCCCGTTACTGTTCGAAATAACAGGTTTATCGTCGAAAAAATAACTTTCATTATCTACACGTACGTTTATTCCTTCTATCGGATTTGTGCCATTATTAATAATTGAATCTGAGCTATTGATGCTATATGAATCACAAAAGACACTGATTTCTAGTGTTTCGTCTGTAGAAATGCTTGAGAAAGGATATTCTACTTGATAAATACACCACGAATTGTTTATATTATTTACATAGTAAATCTGTATTTCATTATCGGATGATAGTTGAATGTTAGCGAAATCATTCATATAACTTTTATCATTAACTTTTGCAATCCATGTATTGTCTTCGTATCCACCGTAACCATAGTAATATGCAAAATTATTATCGTGGTTTACCGGTAGCTGTGATATATATAAATTACCTGTTTCTTTATCTTCGAAGCGTAAATCGCTTTCAAAATCAATATTTTCAAAAACCGATGCTATGGCATGTGCTAGTGTAATATTGGGTATCGATTGCATACTATAATCATTATATGGATTAATAATATATGGCATAAGATTGAAATTCGTTACTTTTATTTTCTTGCGAGGATAAAATGTATTCATATCGGTCTTGATAGACAGGTATATATCAAGGGTGTCTGATGCTTTAAGTATAGTTACATCAATAGAATCCATTATATTTTCAAAACCATTTGGATGAACATATATTCTTGAAGTACCTTCTTTTTTGCCTGTAATGTAATCGTGGTCTTCTTCTTTGTTAATTAAAATATTATTGTTTGATGTTGTCCATATATTTTCCAGTCCATAAATATAATTTCCGTTCTGGTCTTTTACTTTAGCATCTATTAAATGTTTCTCGGCTACTCTTATTTCAGAGTTGTCGAATATAATTTTTATACTTGTTGGTGCAATTATATCTGTTTTTACTGTTTTTGTATAAATATTTCCATATTCATAACTGGCCGTAACATTAATTTTACCCGTATCGATAGCAATTAATTGATTATTTTCATCGATTATAGCTTTGTCCGGTTTGTCAATGTTCCATTCTATAGTATTAACTTCTTGTTTTTTCCCTTTAATAAAGAAATTGGCTTCAAGTTGCAGAATAGTTCCTGCGCTTATTTGTGGCGGCAAATCGTTAACAACCAGTAGATTTGTTTCTCCCGTTATGTCAGGATTAGGACTAACATCCATAACAGCGGTTACTTCTGTGGAAATTTCGCCCAGCCAGCCAGCCGGTTCATTTACGCCGGTGTATATTTTAACAAAATCAATTTCACCTAAACTTACATGATTCCCCTCAGTATCTACAGCCCAGTCTATATCTATAGGGTCGCCTCCACAACCTTCTTTCTCCTCGGTGTAAGGATTATCAGGAACATCATAAGGTTCTGTGCCTCGTGGAAAATTGTCAGCATATCCGAATCCTCTGCGAAATGACATAATATAGGTTGGTATAGTTTTATCAACAAATCCTTTAATTTTTGTTCCATCGAAACTGTAATAATTTTGCTCTATTTCGGGGAAAGTATCTGCAATTGGGTAATAAGCTTGCGAATGGAACGGGTTAGCATACACATAACCAGTATCATTCTGATTATCGGTCCATTGCACATCAGCTGCTACATTACTCATCGGATTATAATAAGTTAAACTGTAATCATTTATTGTTGATTCCCAATAATGATCGCTTCCTGATACTTCATACCATATATCATCAGCTTCTCCATTGTTGTTTTCATCTTTCATTACCATTACTATTCCAGGCTCTGCCCATGATTCTAAAGGATTGCCATAAATAGTGAAGTCTATTCCGTAAGGATTTTCCGGATCATTTTCGATAGATTTACTGAAACCCACAACGATATATCCACCATAGGCTCCCAGACTTATTCCTCCTGTTGCTCCTCCAATAAGTGATTTTGCCTTTGATGGGCATCCCCAAGATGAGGTATTGATAAACTGTCCCGGTGCCGGTTTATATTCTAGTATTCTCGAAACAAATATTCCGTCTTTTGTTTGTTGTGCGCTTAGTTTTATCTGAGCGCTTGTTGTAACAGATAGCATTACAAAAAACAAAAAAGATGTAATTGTTTTAATTTTCATCTTTAGTTTTTTTAATGATTTATTTTTTAAAAAATTGTATTTATCTAATAATATCAACATTTGTGAAGTATATAAATGTCTATATTTTATAATCGTACTTTTAACTTTCCTTGCCTGTATTTCAATTATATCTCACATTTTGAATATTTTGTTCTGTAAAATATAAAAAACCAGAACCCTTAGAAATAAGGATTCTGGTGTATAAAATATCTTATTGTTTTATAATAGATTTAGTGAATTGAGAATTATTACCTTCTATGTTAATAAAATATATACCTGCAGGTAATGATATTAGATTAAGCTTAAATTCGGTATTCCCATTTCCCGGTTTTTGTACTTGCTGTATAATACCATAATTATTCATCAATACTATTCTTTTTATCGCAAATGGACTTTTTATAATAATATAGTCTTTAGTTGGATTTGGATATATATTGATGTTTAATTCATCTTTATTTGAAAATCCTGTTGTATTATTAACAGTTACATTAAATGATGTTGATACATATTCAATACCATCATTAGCCATGATAGTAATTGTTGCATCTCCATATTGATTATCAAGGAAAGAGAGGGTCAGTATATTTTCGCTAATCTGAGTTGAAACAAGACTCTCATTTGAATTTTCACTAACAGATAAAACTAATTCGTCATTATCAATATCCGTGAATAAATTGCTTAAATCAATTTGTTTATCATTAGCGTTCTTATCAACTGTAATATCTTCGATTGTGCCAATAAGCTCTGGTTTATCATTTACCTGATTAACAATAATATTAAATGTATCGGTAACAGTTAAACCATTGGAATTAGCTTCAATAACTACTTCTGACTCTCCGTATTGATTAGCTTTTAACGAAATATAAAGGATGTTGTTTTCGATATTTAACGACATCAAATTTACATCTACAGTACTTACAATTGATTTTGTAATTAAAGCATCATCATTATCATCATCACTAAATACATTTTCAAGAGATATTTCACTTGTAGGAGCATCTTCTGATATTGTTAAATCTGTAATCGGATTTGCCACAAATGGATGTTGATCATTATTAACTGTTATATGTATGGTGTCATATGCAGATTTTCCGTTTGAAAGGCCTTCGATAACCAAAGTAGAAGTACCTTCAGATATACAACTAATAGTTAGGATATCTCCATCTACCGAAGCTGAAACGACATCGGTATTTGAATTTGAAGCTATCGATTTCTGTATAGAAGAATCTTCATCATCGCTATCTGTAAATACATTCGATAAATTAATTTCTTTGTCATATGAATCGGGGTTTTCAATAATATCAGCAATAGGATTGATAACAACAGGAGCATCATCCTGTAAAATGTTGATATTATCTACACAAAAATATGCCGGAGTGTTCATTCCCCACATACCAACATCGGAAGAACTAAGTGTAAACATCAGACTGTCTATTTTTCCTAATGTGCTTAATTCAACCCATTGCCATGATTTTATGATATAATCTTTTGTATTATCATCGAAACGATAATCGGCAAGGAAAAATTCTACAGTATCGGTTTCAATACCATTTTTTAATCCCCAAACCGATAGCTTAAACCAATCAGGATCATTTCCATCAATACCTCCAAATTTTTTAGCAAAAGCATCACCTTGTTCCATTGATAGGCTTGCGTAGGTGCTGTTTGTAACGTAAAATCCTTTAACTTCATGTTTCGAATTTTCAATAAAATTTAACGAAACAGGTAGTGTTTCATAAGTCATCCAATTGGTTGGGACAAAACTAACACCATAGTTCTTGCCTCCCGATTGAAGAGTATCAACTCCGGCTGCTGTAATTGCACTATATTGGTTGGTATAACCGGGAGTTGAATCATTAGCCATGTTAGAATAAGCCCAACCGCTCCATGATTCAGAAGCATCGTTGTAATCATTAGGAAAATGAGCCAAGTGAGAATCAAAACCTCCGGTACCATCAGAGCCATTCCAGTAACTATCTTTACCAAGTGTTAAATTTTCAAAATCAGAAATTTCATAGTTTCCTGATATTTCAGGGCGAACTCCAACAATAAAATTGGTGATAACAGATTGTCCGTTAGAATTTGCTTTTAAAGTAATATTTGTTTGTCCTGAAGAAATAAAATCCACTAACATATTTTTACCATTTATTGAAACGATGGCAACAGATGAGTCGGAGTTTACTGTTATTTCATATGTAAAATCCCCTGTATCATCAGGGTCTGTAAAATGCTTACTTAAATCAATACTAACATCAGCATCTGTTTCAGCTCCTGAAATTGTGCCGATTGGTTTGCTTACAACAGGAGGTTTGCTTCTATATACTTTTGCAAGAGGACGTCCCCATGATAAAACCATAATTTCATTTTCATCTTCATGGTTCATAACATCACCGTTTGATTTTATCATTGTAAACCAATCCATATCGTCTGTTGCAATGCCAAGAGTGTCGAAATTATAACCATCACCAACAGTTTCGTTCCAACGTGCTAATACTTTATCTGAAGAGAAACTATTGGAATTAAATATAAGGTTTCCTCCGGCATCAACTTCACAATCGTAGGCTCCATTTGGCAGATCTGATAGTTTAGTGGCATTATCTAATGTAAGAGTGTCTACAACCGTATTATTTAAAATATTTTCCACTTCTTCACTATTCCAACGATAAATAGCATTAGTGGTAGAGAAAAAATAAGTGCCATAATATACATTGCCGTCTGCATCGGTTGCTAAACCTGCCGAGCTGCCTCCTATCTCAATAATTTTTCTATGATTGTCATTGCCGGTTGTATCCAATACAAAAATCGAAGTTGGATCATTCCAATTCGAACTGTTTAGGCCTGATACTAAAATGCTGTCGTGCAAAAATTCCAAGTCGAAATTTCCTGATAAATGAGCTTGTAAATCCCATTCTCCGGTTTCAATATTAATGCTGTAAATACGGTCGTCGGTATTTCCACTATTGGTAAAACCTGCCCATATTTGTTTTCCGTCAGGCGACATGGTAACAAAACTTGGCCAAGAAGCATATCCTGCAGGTTTACCATATTTGTTTGTTTCATTACCGGTTTTCATGTTAAAGCAACGTATTGTATCTCCATCATTGGCATATACTAAACTGTCATGTATGTCAAATGCTGAAAATGTCTCATATGTAGGTAAGATATCTAAAGCTTTAAATCCTTCTGAAGGAGTAAGATAACTTTGCCCAAATGTTGCAAATGCAAGCAACATTACGTTAATTATTGTAAAATATATATTTTTCATTTTTTCGTTCTTTATTTATTCAATAACTATTTGGTAAGATTTAATATTACTTTTAGAAATTGCTTTTGCCAGATAAATACCTTTTTCAAGTGGCGAAAAATCAATATTATCGATATTATTTAGATTAGATTTTAAAACTAATTTGCCATTAATATTGAAAATTTCAAAGCCATTGATATTAATAAAAGTCTTCTCATTATCTGAAGATGTAAAAATTGTTATAGTTTTTTCAGAGAAATTTTCTTTGTGTGATTTTGTTTCGGGTGTTGATTTATATTTTTTTGCAGAGTTTTCGGAATCAACATTTACTACTCCGCAAATTTCTGTAGAAACTTCTCCTAACCATCCACAATTTCGATTTAATCCGGTATATATTTTAACGAAATCAATTTTGTCTAGACTTACAGGGTTTCCCTGATCATCAACTGCCCATTCGATTTTCATTGCGTCGCCGCCTGCACCTTCAATAATATCGATGGTAGCAGGGTTATCGGGTTGAGTTATCGGATCTCCGCTTTTTTTTGTATGATTATCGGCATAACCATAATCTAAGGTATAAGATTTAATAAAATTAGGATTACTGTCATCTATATTTCCACTAATTAGCATTCCTTGATATGTCTCGCTAATCGGATTAACATCCGGGAAAGAATCGACAGATGGATAATATGGTTGCGTATGGTAAGGATTAGATAAGATTGCACCTCTATGGTTTCTGTTATCTCTCCATGGTACATTAGCATAACCTCCCGGATTAGCATACATAATGACATAGTTATTTATTGTCGATGGATTGTTATATTCACTTCCTTTTAATAAATACCATGTATCATCTGGCAATCCATTTTGATTTTCATCTTTCATTACCTGAACTATACCGGGTTCCGACCATCCGGTAAATGCATTTCCAAAAATAGAAAAATCAACGCCATAAGGGTTGTTTGGATCGTTTTCAATAGAATGATCGAAGCCTACTACAATGTAACCTCCATAAGCCCCTAAGCTGATATGTCCATTAATACCACCTATAATAGATTGGGCTGCAGACGGACTACCCCAAGTTAAAGTGTTAGTAAATTGCCCGGGGGCAGGTTTATACTCAATTACTTGCGATACATAAGGGCTATTTTGAGCTAAAAGACCTACTCTAAAAAGAATAATTGTCGCAACAATTATGTAAATTTGTTTCATAATGCAATTGTTTAAATATTAATAATTGTGTTATTGATAAGGAACGGCAGATAGTTTTGGCGAACGCTGCCGTTCTGTTTTTTTATGTTAATATCTTTTTGTTTGTAATTGTAATACAGGAAATTGTAATTTTGCTAATTCAAATACTCCAAATAATATTCCGGAATAAACCATATCGCCCATAAAAGTATTTTTTAAGAATGGTAATCCTGCAGAGTAGCATGTTATTAGTCCTGAAAAAGTTTTCGGATACATTGTTCCTGATGTCCAAACACCAAAATTCGAGATAATAAAAAAGCTGATAGATGCAAGGAGTGAAGCTAGTAGGATATTCTGGATTTTTATTTTTTTCAGCAAAGCAAAACCAATTAGTCCTATAACAATAAAAGCACCATATGTCCAGTAAAATCCTTGATATGCCCAAACAAAATGATCGAAATATTGTCCATATACTATATTATTAAGCACTAAATCGCTTAACCACATAGAAGCTATTGGAATAATAAAAGCAAAATACTTTTTAGATAAATAAGCAGCCCCAAATAATGCCATTGCTCCAATGGGAGCGAAATTAGGAGGATGTGGTAATAAACGGCTGAATGCTGCCAATAAAACCAGCAGAGTAAGAACTCCAAAACGAACATTAATTTTTGATTTTTCCATCGTAACTGCAATTTTAGTTAAATAATCTATGAAATTTTGCAGCATACGATGTTGAAGGAAGTCCAATGAAACATCGTGTTGATTAGATACCTGTTCTCCGCAGGCTACAAAATCTATATTTCACTGGCAGGTCTTCTGACTTACCTCTAATTTTGACCCCTTCCCCTACAAGTTTTGAAGAGTGGTATAATGCCAAAGTTATTAATGAGGCTCACAGCAGCGGGACTGTTGTCGATTTTCACGACATTCCCTATTATTTCCTTCCGATTTTCTCGGAATTGGAAACCAATGAGTGAACAAATGTAGATATTTTAAATTTAAACAAAGCAAAAGTATAAAAAAAAATAAATTTGGAGGTAAAATTTTTCAAATAAATTAAT
>CAZDCZ010000052.1:0-23196 GCA_964504155.1 uncultured Bacteroidales bacterium
TAATAGGGCTTGTGCCTGTAACGCCTAAATCGCCTCTATGCCAAAATACTAAACCAGGCGCTTGCCCTAATCCTGTAGCACTAGTAACAGAAAGGTCATCAATATTCCAACCAGAATATTGCCAAGAACCATCAGTGCTTCCCATACTAAAACGAACTTGAACATTAGCATTATTTGCTGCAAAAGTTGAGATATCTACTGATTGTGAAGACCAAGCAGCATCTGTAATTATTGTAGTACCATTTTCCCATACAACATTCCATGTTGAACCATCATTTGATACTTCAATATATGCATTATCGAAGGCATCCTTTTCAACATTCAACCAACGTTGAAAATTTAAAGTAACAATATCGTACCCACTACAATCAAAAACAGGAGATGTTGCTGTATATTCTCTGTCGGACAAACTGTTTTCGTAATCTCCTGGATAAACACCAAGACCAGTTAAATCTACTCCAAGTACATTAGACCCAGAATATGCGTTATCAGGATCGGGATTGCCATGTTCACCACCCAACGCTCCTGGTGCATCTCTTTCAAATTCTCCTGTAAGAGTCCAACCCTTATCGGTTTCGAAATCGTCGGAAAAAAGTACTGTTTGCCCATAGGAGTTTAAAGCATAAGCAAAAATCATAATAAAAAGTAAAACAAAATATTTTACAGGGATAACTGATAATAATTTTCCTTTTCTATTAAATTTATTATTTAAATATACCTTTGAGCAAATTTCCTTTTTCATATATTTCTAATTTAACAACCAAGCTATTATCTAGCTATAAATATTCGAATTTATTTTTTTTCAGAATTGAAATAATTATAATATGAGACTTTATTGTCTCTTTATTTCGATTTATGCAATTCCCAATATATTTAATGACAACTATTATTCACATTACTTAATATACAGTAAAAGTAATAAAATGTTAGATAAATACTTAGCATTTTGATTATAATTTACACTTCTTACTTAAACCTCAATATTTTTTTGATAAAAATTTGCTTTGTTACCTAAAATTCTTAGTTCGATAAAAAATCTGTCTATTTAAAAATCAACATTATCATAAATAATTATAATAAAAAAAGGATGCCCTTTCAAGACATCCTCATAGTTTTATAAATAAATTTCTTTAGTTAAAGACAGGCTCAACCAATAAGGTTTTAACCATACTTGTATTAGCAATATTATCGGCAATTGGGCAACCCCGCTACCGCTCTAATGACTAATTCGTAATTCTAATATACAGATTTCTCCGCAAGGTCGAAATGACAAGGACTTTTATGACAGATTTCTCCATAAAATCGAAATGACAAGGATTTTTAATATTAAATTCTCCACAAGGTCGAAATGACAGAAGTTATTGTCATGTCGAGCGATAGTCGAGACATCTGTTTTTATAACTCCTTATTTGCCTAATGTTTTTTGTTTGTTTTTATTTTTTTCAATTTTCTTTTTAGTTTTTTCCTTTTTAGAGAATGTTCGTATAAACCAATTTCTTTGTAACGATTTTGCTGCAGCATCTACTTCTATAATTCCTTTATTTAAGTTATAAAGAACTACTATTATGCTGTCGGTTAATGTGCTGTCGGATATTAGTTTGTTAATAATCCCATCCCCGGAATCTATATTTTTTGTTATTCTTGCTAAATTTTTAGATGCTATATTTATGTTTTTGCTCGACATAGCTAAGTTGTCGATAAAACTGGTGTCGGTAAATGCTTTCCCGAATATTCCTTTCCCGCTATTTATTTTGTCTGTTATGGCAATTAAATTTTTGCTTGAGGTTTTAATATTATTAGCAGAAGAAGTAATATCAGAAAGAGCATAGTTAAATTGATTAACGTACGAAGTATCAGAAAGCAGTAAGCCTATCAATCCTTTTTCTTCGTTTATTTTTTTTGTAATAAGGTTAATGTTAGCGGTTAATTTTGCAGTATTACAGCTAATAATATCCAAGTTATTTGTAAAGGATGTATCGGTAAAAAGTTTTCCGAAAACTCCTTCTCCATTATTTATTTTTTTAGTAATATCGACTAAATTTCTAGATATAAAAGTAATGTTTTTACTCGATTCGTCTAGTTCTTTTAATATGTCATCTAATTCAATAGTTTTTTTTGTTTTTAAAATAGCATCGTGAGAAATAATCGAGTCATCTAATTTTCCTGGAATAATAATGACAATTTTATTTCCCATAAGTCCCTCTGAACCAATTATTGCTATAGCATCTGTTTTAATAAATTTTCTAACATTTTCTTCAATAACAAAATCAACTTTTACGTTTGTAGGATTTAATATTGTAATATTGTTAACTGTTCCAATATTTATTCCTGAGAATCGAATATTGCTTCCAGTTTGTAATCCTTTTACATCTTGAAATATTGCACTGGCATGAAAATTTTTTTTGAAAAGCCCTTTTTGTTGACCTATAAAGTAAATAGAAAAAATTATTAAGAAAAATCCGATAGTAACAAATAACCCTAATTTAATTGTGTTTTTTGTTTTATTTTTCATTTTTATGATGTTTTATTTAAATAATTGTTATTTTAAAAATGACTTTATCCACTCGTCTTTTGAGTTTTTTAATTCGTTGTATGTGCCATTAGCATAGATAATTCCATCTTTTAGAATATTAATTCTGTTAGAAGTTAATTGTACACAATTAATATCGTGTGTAATAATAATAGATGATGTGTTATATGTTTTTTGAGTTTTTAGAATCAGATTACTTATTTCTTTTGATGTTATAGGATCTAAGCCCATAGTAGGTTCGTCGAATAAAATTATTTCAGGCTTCAGGATTAGAGTTCGCGCTAGTGCTATTCTTTTTTTCATTCCTCCCGACAATTCCGATGGCATTTTGTCAATTGCATCTATAAGACCAACGTTTTCAAGAGTTTCTTCAATCTGCTCCTGAATTTTTAGTTTGTTAGTTAAATTAAGATTTCTATTTGCCGGAAATAGTAAATTTTCTCTAACCGACATTGAATCGTATAATGCTCCTCCCTGAAATAAGAATCCAACTTTTTGTCTTATTGCTAGTAATTCTTTTGATTTAAGAGTAATAATATTTTTGCCTAGTACATTTATTGTTCCAGAATCGGCTTGAATAAGACCTGCTATACATTTTATAAGCACAGTTTTTCCAACACCTGATTTGCCTAAAACTGAAAGAGTTTCTCCTTTTTTTAAGCTTAAAGAAATGTTTTTTAGGATTTCTTTTTTGCCAAAAGATTTCGACAAAAGTTTTATTTCAATAACATTATTATTTTCGATGTATTCAGTCATATCAAAATATATTTATTATTTGTTGTAACTGAACAGCTATTAAATCAATTATAAAAATGGCTATTGATGAAATTACAACAGCTGAATTTGCAGCAAGCCCGACACCTTTTGTTCCTTTTTGTGTTCTGTAACCTTTATAGCATCCAATAATTCCAATACCAAACCCAAAAAATAAAGTTTTTATTATTGCAGGTATAATGTCGTTAAAATCGAGTACGGCAAAAGCCTCAGAAAAAAATAGATGAATCGATATATCTCCATCAATATTAGCTGCAATATAAGAGCCCACAAGTGCAAGGGCGTCGCTATATATTACTAATAGAGGAACCATAATTGTTGCAGCTAAAACTCTTGTAGAAACTAGGTATTTTGTTGGGTTAGTGCCAGATACTTCCATGGCATCTATTTGCTCTGTTACTTGCATTGAGCCTAGTTCGGCACCTATGCGCGAAGATATTTTGCCTGCACAAATAAGTGCTGTAATAACAGGCCCTAGTTCTCGTACTATTGAGAGAGAAATCATTCCCGGAAGCCAGGCTAAAGCCCCAAAGTCAACCAAAACAGGACGTGTTTGTTGAGTTAATACAAGGCCTAGAATAAATCCTGTTATTCCAACCAGTCCTAGTGATCTGTATCCAATTTCATACGATTGATTAAAAAACTCATTAAATTCAAAGGGTTTTCTAAATGTCTCCCTAAAAAAAACTCTTATGAATTTTGATAAATCTCCAATCTCAAACAAAAATTCTTTTATCGATTTATATATTGATTTGTTATTTTCGGGCATAAATTCTTTTTAGTTTATATCGTTTTTTATATTATGAAATTTCCTTTTAAAGAATCCTTTGGTTTCTTCAAAGCTCTTTTTTATATTTCCAAAGGCATTATCATCAGAATTTTTTGCTTCTTCAAATTTCTCCTGCATCTCGTTTTTTTTCTGTTTCAGATAATCTAATTGTTCCAATATATTTTTTCGAGTAATATCCTGTGTTTTAGATGCTTTTTCTTCTAGCATAGAAATCCCTGCATTTATATCGCGAATTTCGTTTTTTGCTTTATCTAAAAAAGTGCTTTTTGTTTCTTCTGTTCGCGATGCCCAATCTTTTATTCTCGATCCCATATCATCCATTCTATTTTTTAATGAGTCGAAGAAGCTTTCTTGTATTGAATTTTCAAATTCTTCTTTAGCCGACTCCCAAGTTGTGTCGCGTGCATTTTTTAGTCTTCTTATAGCTTCGTCTAAACTTCTCTGTTTTTCATCTAATTCGTTAAGTTGATTATTTACTTCTTTTTCTGTTTCTTCAAGACTTAGTATTGCATTGTATTTGTGTTTCTTTATTCGCGAATGCATATTAGTAATCTTGATTTTTGCTTGTTTAATATATTCTTCTTTTGTGTTCATATTTTTGTATTTATAGATATTAGAAAATAATATAAAGGGACTTAAAAAGAGAGCGTTCATTAAATATTAAATGTACGAAATAAAAAAGCAAAAATCAATATTATCTTGAAGAATAATTAATTTAGGTAGATTAAAGTGGAGTACTTATTAAAATGGTATTCTTATTAATTTATGAGAAGAAGTTGATGAATGTGTGTTGAATAAAGAAATATAATGTAGATAAGAACTGTTTTATGAAAATATTAAATTATATGGTCTCGACAAGATGCTTTCAAGTTCTTGTAAACTTATATTCCTGCTTTTTCTGAACGATTCTTTATTATCGAAGAAAGCAACTATTGTAGGAACAGTAAAAATTGAATTTTGTGCAGCTATTTCGGGGTAAAGAACAGTGTCGGAATAATACATTTCCATTTTCGGGAATTTGGTTTCTAATAATGAATTTATTTTTGGTTTAAGTACCTTGCATACATTACATTTTTCGTGAGAAAAATATACAAGGAAAGCTAATTTTGTTTCTTTTAGATTTTCTAATTGTTTAATATCTTGAATATTTCTCATTACGACTATATACTGTTTGTGATTAAAATTTGTGATTGTTTATCATTATTAATGTGCAGGCAATATTTACTTCTATATTGTTTTGCGTGGCTAATTCTATTAATTCCTGATTTTCTGTACCTGGATTAAAAATTAATCTTTGAGGCTTAATATCCATAATATAGTCATAATATTCTTCTTGATTTTTGGGGTTCAAGTATAGTGAAATGGTATGAATATCTTTTAGTTTTGGTTTTCCTGTAAGTATTTTATTGCCTTTAATTTTACCTTCTCTATTTCCTATTGGAATTACAGGATATCCATGTCTGATTAAACTTTTTACTGCTTTATTTGAAAAACGTATAGGGTTAATACTTGCACCTAGAATTACAGTTGTTTTCATATATTAAAATATTTAATTAATGATTTTTTTAATTTAGAACATATACCTGTTCTTGCTAAGTTTGTTTGCTTCTAAGTTTATTAAACATTATAATTTAAGAAGATAAAATCATGCATGTTTAACAGAATGTTTTTTTGAAAATGCTTCAATGAAAATAAAATCTGAAATAAATAATTAAGTTAATAAGCTTAATTATTTAAACCTTAAATATAAGAAAAATAAATAAAATGTAAAAATTAATCTTTATTTTCTTTCATTAGTAAAACTATTGCTTGTGCAGACATTCCTTTTTCTTCTCCAACAAAACCTAGATTTTCTGTTGTTGTTGCTTTAATAGAAATAGTATCGATATCAATATTTAATGTATCCGATAATGCATCTTTCATTTTAGGTATTAAATTTTTTATTTTTGGTTTTTGAAGGCAAATTGTAGAATCAATATTAATAATTGAATAATTATTTTGTTTAATTAATTCATGAGTTTTTTTTAAGAGAATCTTACTGTCAATATTTTTGTATTTATTATTAGAGTCGGGAAAATGATAACCAATATCTCTAAGATTTGCTGCTCCGAGTAATGCATCGCATATTGCATGAATTAAAACATCACCATCGGAATGAGCAATACATCCTTTATTGTAAGGTATTTCTATTCCTCCTAAAGTTAATTTGTAACCTTCAGCTAATTTATGTACATCGTATCCTTGTCCTATTCTTATATTCATTTTTTGTTTTTTGTTTTTTGTTGATTTTTAAATGCATCAAAATCAAAGCCCAAAGTAAATCTAACAGTATTGGCAAGAGGGTTGTTTTGTTTTACAGGAATTAAATAAGAAAAATCTATAGTAAAAACATTAAGTTTAATTCCTGCACCAAGGCTAAAATATTTTCTATTTCCTTTATTTTGATTTTCGTGAAAATATCCTCCTCTTATTGCAAACTGATTTAGATACAGATATTCTAGTCCTATAGAATATTTTATTTCGTGTAATTCTTCTTTATAACCTCCGGGAGCATCATAGAACGATTGAAATATTCCTTGAGGAACTGATACATCTGAGTTTTTTCCTGCTAAAATTATTGGATTATTAGCTTCGTCATACATTACATTTCCAAGAGAGTCTTTAGAATAAATTGGTGTTGAAGGTACAAGAAATTTATTTATATCTGCTGCAATTGTAATTGAATTGTAGTTATCAAGTTTCATTTTTAATGCCGATCCGATTCTTAAATTTGTTGGTAAAAAATCTTTTTCTGTTCCTGTATAAGATATTTTAGAACCAATATTTGAGATATTAAAACCGAACGATAATGTTGCGTCATTATCGGCTAAGTGAATATCGGCATTTTGATAATATGCAGAAATATCAGCAGCAACGGCGTTTCCTGCTTTTGATTCCGATCCTCCAATATAGGCCCCTCCGGTAATATCTGAACGGATATATCTGAAAGCTATTCCTCCTGCAAAATTATCAGAAAATTTACGCGAATATGTTACGTCAAAGGCAAATTCGTTAGGAGTGTGTTGTCCATTGTAATCACCAAAATCATTTGTAAAAATAATTTCTCCAAGAGAAAAATATATTAATGAAGCTGCTACAACTTGCTTGTCATCAATTCTTTTATATCCCGAAAGGTAGGCAAGATTAATATCATCGACAAGTTTACGTAACCAAGGAGTATATGATATTGCTACGCCCATATTATTTTCGATAAAAGCATATTTTGAAGGATTCCAATGCATTGAATTAATATCTGGCGATAAAGCTACTCCAACGTCTCCCATAGCTCCGGCTCTTGAGTCGGGGGCTATGGTTAAAAACGGAACGGCATATTCAATAGTCTTTTCAGCTCCAGCCAATTGGTTGGGGTCTATGCTTTGCGAAAAAGAATTATAATTTAACAATATAGTTAGAGTTAGTAATAAGCTGGTTTTAATTAGTGTATTCATTATTATTATATTTTTTTTAGAGCACAAAGATAATTTAAATTTTAAATGATGAAAATACTATTTGAGAATAACAAGTTTTTCTATTTTAGTAGCAGTATTGCCAAGTGTTGTGCGAACAGATATCTTATATAAATAAACTCCTCGTCCAATATTATCATCATAATCGTCTTTTCCGTTCCAGAATATAGGTTCAGAACGAAAACTCTCAGAGTTTATTATTGTAGATATTGTTTTTATTAATTTGCCCGATATAGTAAAAATTTGTAATAGTACTTCTAAATCTTCGTTTGGTCTGTTATGATCGAAATAAAATGATGTATTTTCGGTAAAAGGATTAGGGTAGTTAAAAATGTTTTTAATAGCTAGATTTTCCGATTTTGCAACAATAAAATCAATATATTCTTCGGTTGAATTATTATTTACATCCCACAGTTTTATTTTTAAATTATGTTTTCCCTCGCTAATGTCGGAGAATTGATATACAATTTTTCCTTGTTGATATTTATCTATATCCGATTCGTAATAGTCGTTAAGTATAATTGTATTACTAGTATTATTGTCTAGAATTCCAGTAATATCGTGTCCTATACCATTCCCAACAGTATTAATTCCACTGCTATCGTTTACAATAGCAAATAATTTTGGATTTTCGTCGGTAAGTCCTCCCGACACAAAATTTTCATCATTCATAAATATGTTTATCGATGGACCTTCTTTATCTGTATTTATGTTATCTGATGAGCCTCCTATATAGAAATCTTTAAAATATCCCTTAGCATCTGTTTCTGAATTTGATGTGTAATAACTAATTTTTCCTTTCCCATAATTATATGCAATATCTTTAGGAACAACAAACGAAAATGAGAAGTCCCCATTGGTAATACTAGCCTTTCCTTTAAAAAGAATATTATTTTGAACATCGAAATCTATACTGTTTCCTCCGTCGTTAGCTAAAGTTGTTATGGTTTTCTTTTTGTCGAGAACTGTAGGATATAAAATCCCATTGTAAGAATTAATTATATTTGCTTGTTCGTCTTCTATATGCCCTTTTATTGTAACTTTTGTAAGAGCTTTTAATGTGTCGGTATTGTTAAATATACTTTTCCCATTTATCGAGTCGGTTATAATATTGTTTAAAGGCAAAGGAGGTCGTAATGCAGGGTCGCCAAGAAGACTGAAATTTCTTTTATTATTGCCTGTGCCTGCATGATTTTTTGTAAGTCGCATCACATCGCCCAAAGCTAATTGTTTATTATTTTTATCTCTGTTAAAGATGTAATTATAAAATTCGCGATTTAACGTATAATTTGGACTAGCATATACTATTCTGGTAGTAGAAAATAAAGCAATACCTCCACCATTAGGGTTTAGTAATACAAATTCTCCGGCCGATGTTTGTTTAAAATCATCGAAACGACTAAATTCACAAGTGGCTGTCATAAAAATTGCTAGTTTATCTTTATTCTTCCATGAGTTTATATCGTTTACCGAAACAATATTTTCATGGGCTAATTTATCTTCACCTCCGTGTCCGGTGTAGTTAAAAATTAATATTCCATTATTAACCTCATCGTTAATTAATCTGTTCACTTCGGGATAACTCTCACCAATTACCGATGATTCTTGAGGATAAGCATCAAGATAAATTTTATTAATGTAAAAATGTTCGTAAGTTGAATCAACAAATTCTGCAAGTTTGTCGGAATCGAGCATATGAATGTTGCTGTCTTCATCATCGCCTATAAAACATATTGAATTTATCCAATTGCCTTTATTATTAATATTTAAGTAATTAGTTATTTTGTTAACAATAGCTTGAATTTCTGTGGTTGATTTTACCGGTAGTCTGCCTATGCCAATATCGATAAGTCCTGAATTGTCCGATTCAATATTATCTGTAGGGTCTAGTAAACCAAAAAAATCATCGGTAATAAACGATTTTGTAGGCGATAGAGAATTTTTCGATTGATAAGAAACAATATAATTTGTGTTTTCTGAATTGTCGTTTTTGTTATCATACGAACCATCACCGATTAGTAATAAATATTTTAATGTATCGTTAGCTGAAGGTCTGTTATAAATCATCTTTACAAAGTTTCTAATTGCAGCAGCATCTCTAGTTCCCGACGAGAACTCGTTATATACTTGTTGATTGGTTACAACTGCTACCTTCAAATTGTTTGTATTTCTGTGTATTTCGGCAATCTGGTTTGCTTGGTTTACAAATTCGGGGTTAGTAATAATTATCATATCTTGATGATTCAAGCTATGTAAATTCTGCTTATTTATTTCTCCAATTATTTCTGCTTTTAAAAAAATTTCACGATTAAAAGCTATAAAACATCGAGTAGTAGAATCTGTTTTTGTTTTGAAGCTAATAGTTCCTTTGTTAAAATCTTTATTTCCAGCTATTAATTTTGCATTTGTTGGATTAGAAATATCCCATAAATTTGTTTCTGTTGTAATATTCGATACAATAAATTTGGTGATATTTTCATTATTATTTTCTTCTCTTTGTCTAAATATTAGTTGGTTAGATTCTAGCGATAAATTACGTGTAGCATTTATGCTTATGTAATCGAGCCATCCTTCAGATGATGCCGAGTATTTATTGTATTTTAATAATATAGAGATGTTCGATGAGTTAGAATTAAATAATGAAATTTTGGAATCGTCATAAGCATAGGTCGATGTTTGGTTGCTCATGATTACTGCCGGAATAGTAATGGTCGATAAATATTGTCCGTTTGCCGATAGGGTAAAAGAACTTTCTCCTGCCGATCGGGCAGCTACATTGTATTTTATTTTTACAGGTTCTGAAGTTACCAGTTTAGGAAACGAGAAATTAAATTCCCTTTCAGTTGTAATGTCAAATTTTTCGCCAAACCATTGACTTCCCGATTTTATTAAGTTAAAATCATTAATCTCGTAATGAAAAAGATCGGTAAAAGAATTAACTGTTTGTGTTTCAGGTTCAACAGACTCAACAAAAGTTTCTATTTCCATTGTGTTGCCTATATCAGAAGTTAAGAAATAATAATTTGAATTAGAATAATTATGAGTCGATAAATTATAAAAATCTTCCGATTTGTTATATTCCCAAATATTAGGACTCTGACCGTAAAATAAAATATAGTCGCCCTGATTAAAAACACCATCACTGCCTTTATCGAAATATATTGAATTCTGTATTAAATCGTTGTCCGGAATAGCAATATTTGATGCAGGTAACATCCCGGATGCGTTTCCATATAATTTTACTTCTGATGGATTTGTAATACCCATAGATAACAGTTCAGAGTATGTTAATTTATAAATACCACTAGTGTTAACTTTTATCTTGAACCATTTTCCGCTGTTCAGTACAGATTCGTTTAAAAATTTTTGCGATATATTTTGTGTTTCAGATATATGTTGTTTTTCGAATATTTTAATATCAAACGAAATAACTTTTTCAATATTTCCATTTGTAGGATTTATTCGTAAAGGAAGAAATGAAATTTGCATATAAGCTTGCTGCCTGATGTAATTTATAGTAACCGAAGGAGATATTTTTATTGGAATAGAGTTTTTGTCAATCTTAAGATCAGTAGTTTCAAAAACAGAATATTTAATATTTGTAATTTTAGCACTTAGGTTTTTATTATTTACTTTTATAAGTTTGTAATAATATGGTAGTAAATTATTTGATTTGTAGTAAGCTCCATCAAAATACAAAAATTTCTTTTCGAATTTGTGTTTATCTTCAAGTCTTACATATTGATTCGCAGTTTTTGATGATTTCCATTTAATAACTTTATGAAAAATATTGGTTTGAGCAATAGATGAAGATGTAATGAAAAATACAAAACAAAAGAAGGATGTTTTTTTTATTATAGAATGTTTGGCAGTATTTATTATTGTTAATAAATGCATAGGGTAGAAATGTTTATGTTTAGTAAAAATGATAAAAAATATCAATTTAAATATTTAAAAGAAAACATATTAAAATAATAAAACAAAAATAATTTTTATATTTTGTATAATTAAAAGAATACGATAATATATTTTTTATACTTTCGTTTATTTATTAGAATATTCTAACGCTTTATCTTTTTGTTTATTGTTAACAAATTGAAAATTGAAAGTTTTATATAAGTTTGAAAAAATATATTATATTAATGGTAATTTCTTTTTTCTCGTTCAATCTGTTTTCTCAGGATGTTGAGTTCTCTCAATATTTTGCTAACCCCTTATATTTGAATCCTGCTTTTGCTGGAGCTACTTCATCGGCACGTGTGACATTAAATTATCGTACAATTTTACCAACATCGTTTGGCGATTATGTAACATATAATGCTTCGTACGATCAATATGTAGAAAAATTGCATGGAGGTATTGGTCTGCAATTGCTTAACGATAGGCAAGGTCAGGGGGCTGTAAATATTTATAATATTAGTTTGATATATTCGTATCAATTTAATTTGTCTCATGATTTTTCTATAAATGCAGGAGTTAAAATGGGATATTCTCAGAACACAATTAATCCCGGAGAAATGCAGTTTCCTGATATGTTCGATCCGGTTAATGGGGTGGTTTATCCTTCAAACGAGTCTTTAGGAAAAATATCATCGGGTTTTTTCGATTTCTCAACCGGAGTCATAGGGTGGTATAAGAAGTATTATGTTGGAATTTCTGTAAATCATTTATCTCAGCCGAATGAAGCTGCAGGTAATAGTGTTGCATTATTATATCGTAAGTATACAGTTTTTCTTGGAGCAAAACAACCATTTTATAATAGCCTTGGAAAAAACAATATCACAATTTCTCCAAATATTTTATATCAGCAACAATCTGATTATAAGAAGTTAAGTCTTGGATTGTATTTGAATTATAACTACCTTACATTTGGATTTTGGTTACGTCAGGATGTACCAATAAAAATA
Source organism: uncultured Bacteroidales bacterium (assembly GCA_964504155.1). Taxonomy (GTDB): domain Bacteria; phylum Bacteroidota; class Bacteroidia; order Bacteroidales; family UBA12077; genus CAZDCZ01. Next base: position 12,508 of record CAZDCZ010000052.1, read on the forward strand.
AATGCTGCAATATTTATGTTTGGATACGAAGATACAAATTATTCTATATCATACAGTTATGACATTCCTGTTAATAAAATGGGAATAAAAAGTGTTATTTATGGAGCTCATGAAGTAACATTTTTGTTTAAATTTAAGTATAAAAACGAAAGAAAAAAACACAAGGCAATAAAATGTCCCAATTTTTAGTTATATTTGTGTATTAGAATTGCAAATAAAATAGAAAAATTATATATTTGATAATAAAATAAATAATAAATAAAATTTCATTACCATGAATGTAAAGTTAAATATCATTCCATTTGTTTTAGTTAGTTTGTTAATTGTTACCGGATGTGGTCTTATTGGTGGTGGAGGCTCTAAGAGTTCTTCTACAACAACTGGATGGTCGTATAATAATCCCGATAATGGAGGATTTGAAGTAAATAATAAGTATACTCAGGAGATTGGTCCTGGTTTAGCCCTTATCGAAGGTGGTACTTTTACAATGGGTAGAACAGAAGAAGATGTTTTGCATGATTGGAATAATGTTCCAAAAAGAATAACCGTATCTTCTTTTTATATGGATCAAACAGAAGTTCGTAATATTGATTATCGAGAATATTTATATTGGATTAGTCGTGTTTTTGCAGATTATCCTGATGTATATAGAAATGCGCTTCCTGATACTCTTGTTTGGAGAGATAAAATGGCATATAACGAGCCATATGTAGGATATTATTTCCGTCATCCTTCATATAACGAATATCCTGTAGTTGGTGTAAATTGGCTTCAAGCTAATGATTATTGCCAGTGGCGTACCGATAGAGTTAATGAGATGATTCTTATTAGAGAAGGTGTTTTGGAAATGGATCCTAATCAGGTTGGTAGAGAAAATTTTAATACTGAAGCATACTTAGCAGGACAATATGAAGGTTTAGTTTTGAATAATCTTCCATCACTTGATCCTAATAAAGATAACAGAAAAGTAAAAATGGAAGATGGTATTATATTACCAAAATACCGATTGCCTACCGAAGCAGAATGGGAATATGCAGCATTAGCTCTTATTGGTAATTCTTCGGAAGAAAGAGTTTATGAGAGAAGATTATATCCATGGAATGGACATAATGTAAGAAATTCATTTGGAAAGGATCGTGGTGTTATGATGGCTAACTTTAAACGTGGTCGTGGAGACTTGATGGGTACAGCTGGAGCATTAAATGATAATGGATCGATAACTGTTCCTGTAGAATCATATTGGCCAAACGATTACGGTTTGTATTGTATGGCTGGCAATGTAAACGAATGGGTTCAAGATGTATATCGACCACTTACTTATCAAGATGTTAGCGATTTTAACTCTTTCCGTGGAAATGTTTTTGAAACACTTGTTAGAAACGAAGATGGTTCGGTTGCCGAAAAAGATAGTTTAGGAAGATTGAAAAAAAGATTAATTACTGAAGAAGAAGTAGCAAATAGAACAAATTACCAAAAAGCCGATTATAGAAATTATTTAGATGGTGATCAGAATTCACGTATTGATTTTGATAATATAGATACTGAACAAGTAGGTAATTCTACTGATGGAATGTATTCTTCACAAGCTACAGATATGGCATCGTTAATTTCTGATGAAGTACGAGTATATAAAGGAGGTTCTTGGAAAGATAGAGTATATTGGTTAAGTCCTGGTGCTAGAAGATATCTTGATCAAAAAGAATCTCGTGATGATATTGGATTTAGATGCGCAATGATTCGTGTTGGAAGTCCGAGTGGAAAAAAATAAATAAAAATAATATAATATTTAAAACCTCATTATTATAGTGAGGTTTTTTTATATTACAAATTATGGAAATAAGTAAATTATATAATTTATTCTGCGAGAAAAAGAAAATTTCTATCGATAGCAGAGTAAAAAATAATGGAGGAATATTTTTTGCTATAAAAGGAGAAAAATTTGATGGCAATAAATTTGCTTTACAAGCTTTAGAAAATGGATATAGTTATGCTGTTATTGATAATATTTCTTATAAAACAGATGATAGATTTATTAAAGTAGAAAATGTTTTAAATGCCTTGCAACAATTGGCAACTTATCATAGAGAGAAATTAGGGATTCCAATATTAGCTATTACCGGAACAAATGGGAAAACCACCACTAAAGAGCTTGTATCGAGAGTATTGTCGGTAAAATACCATATTAAAGCAACTGTTGGGAATTTAAACAATCATATTGGAGTACCATTAACTTTGCTGTCGATGGATAATGATATTGAAATAGGTATTGTTGAGATGGGAGCAAATCATAAGGGAGAAATAGAAAGATTATGTGAAATAGCAAAGCCAAATTATGGAATTGTTACAAATATTGGGAAAGCTCACATCGAAGGATTTGGCTCATTCGAAAATATAATAAAAGCAAAAAGTGAATTATATAATTTTATTGATTCAAATAATGGTGTTATATTTTATAACGATAAAAATAAATTGTTAGAAGAATGTGTTAATTTATATGATTGTAAGAAAATAAAATACTCTGATAATAATAATCTGAAATTTGTTGAAGCAAATCCAATTTTAAAAATAAAAATTGATGGTTTGAATATAGAGACAAAACTTTTTGGCGATTATAACTTTGAAAATATTCTTGCAACTGTGTGTTTAGGCACTTATTTCGATATAAGTATTAATAATATTAGGAAGAAAATAGAAGCGTATATTCCTAAAAATAATCGATCGCAATTAATTAAGACTATTACAAATACTATTTTTTTAGATGCCTATAATGCCAATCCAACAAGTGTTGAATTAGCATTGAAGAATTTTATAAATCAGAAATTCGAAAATAAAACACTTATACTCGGTGCGATGTTAGAGCTTGGAGAAATCGCGGTAGAAGAACATCTCAATATCATAAACTTAATAAGAACTAGTAATATTGAAAATGTTTATCTTGTAGGAGAAATGTTTACTAAAATTAAATCTGAAGACTCATTTAAGATATTTGCAAATATAAATGAGCTAATTCAGTGGCAGATTAAAAATAAAATAACAAATAGGAATATTCTTATTAAAGGTTCTCGGGAAAATGCTTTAGAGAAAATTGTTGAATATCTATAAATTATAGTCTTGTCAATATTGTTTTAATATATTAGATTCTAAAATTCTAAAACTCTAATTCTGAAAAATATTTTTTCTTTTTTATTATAAAGTCTGAAACAATACTATGCTTATAAATTTCTTTATGATTAAATATCAAATCATTAGACAATAATGTTTTTCTTTTTTGTTTTAGCTTAGAAAGTGATTTATAAAAATTAATATGTGCTTTTAATACTGCATAAAAATTTTTAGGTTTTAATTGAATAAGATAAATAATACCTGAAATTCCATCCAAAATAAGTCTTATAAACAGAGTGTGTAAAAGTTTTCGTGGCTCTAAATTTTTATATAATAAAAAAAGATTATTACGATAATTCAAATATAATTTAAATGGATTGTCGTTTGGTAATGTACCTCCACCAACGTGATATATAGTTGACTCGTGTGAATACAGAATTTTATATCCTCTGTTTTTTAACCTCCAACATAAGTCAATTTCTTCCATATGTGCAAAAAAATCTGTATCGAAGCCATTAACTTCATGAAAATTGACAGATTTAATAAACATGCATGCTCCTGTAGCCCAAAAAATCTCTTTTGTATTGTTATATTTTATATTGTTATTTTCAATTGAGCTAAGTATTCTTCCTCTACAAAAAGGATAACCATATTTGTCGATAAACCCTCCGGCAGCTCCTGCGTATTCATAAGAATTTTTATTCGAATAAGATAATATCTTAGGCATGCAAGCTGCAATATTTGTTTCTTTATCCATTAGATTTATTATTGGACTAATCCAATTCTCAGAAACTTCAACATCAGAATTTAGGAGAATATAATATTCAGCATCGATTTGTTGTAATGCCATATTGTAACCACCTGCAAACCCATAATTCTTATCCAGTTTTATTATCTGAATATCAGGATAGTGTTTATTTAAAAATTCAATAGAATTGTCAGAAGATGCGTTGTCGGCTATTATTATTTTAGTATTGTTAATCTTAGAATACTTTATAACAGATGGAAGAAATTCTTTTAGAAAATTTTCACCATTCCAATTAAGTATCACAATTGCTACTTTTGTCATATAAAATAGGGCTTGTTGTTTATAGGTAAAGATAGTTTAATAAATGAGAAAGTGTATTTGATGACATTTTTTAGCTAAAAAAGTTTATAATTAAAATGTTTTGTGATAATAAAATAGTAATTATAAATATTTAGAAATAGTATTATTTATTTTCGATTATGAGTAAATTTAAGTTTTTTTTTACTTAATATGCAAATCTAGTTTAAATGTATTTACATATTAATAAAATATATATTGAGTTTATTCTTTGGTATATTTCCATCTGTTATGCGACCATAACCAATATTCCGGTTTGTTTCGTATTATCGATTCTAATATTCTTGTATGTTTTTCTGTAATTTCGTATTGTTCTGTTGAAGCAGGATTATTACATAATTCTATATAATTACTTTCGTATTTCCCTCTTGATATTTTGTTTACTTGTACGTATAAAACTGCAGTGTTAAGTTTCTTTGCAATTTTTTCTGCTCCTAAAAATATAGGAGTGTCTTGATTAAGAAATTTTGTCCAATATCTAATGTCTTTTTTTAATGGTCGTTGATCGGCTACAAGAAATAAAATAAATGGAATGTTTTTGTTTTTATAATCAATAACAGTTTTTATACTTTTTTTCATAGGAACAGGTAATGCTCCATGTCTACTTCGCATTTTATATGTTAGTTCGTCGAAGGCTTTGTTCGATAATGTTTTGTATACACTGATTATTTTGTAATCGGTAAAAAGTGGAGTTAATGTTAAAAATTCCCAATTATTATAGTGTCCTGTTATTACTATTAAGTTTTTATTTTTTTTGTAATAACTTTCTAAAAGATTAAGATTGTTAAATGTTATGAAAGAAAGCGATTTGTTTTTACTCATTGAAAGAAGTGCAAAATTTTCGGTAAAAAGATCAGCCAGATGCTTGTAGTACTTTTTTGCAATTAGCATTTGTTCCTTGTTAGATTTTTCAGGAAAAGAGTTCTTTAAATTTTTAAATACGATATTTTTGCGATATCTTATTATATAATAAAGAATGAAATATAGTATATCTGAAAATAAGTACATTATTTGTTTTGGTAATATACTTAATACTTTACTAAAAAAAATTAAAATTAATATTGAAAATGTCATTTGTATATAATTCTAATATTGTTATTTCTTATTATTGTTTTGGCTCAATAAAAAGTTAAGATAATTATCTTTTTATAATTATGTATTCATTATTTTAGTAATGATATTTTGAAATTCATTAAAAACAGAATTATTTGCAGCAATAATTTCTTTGCCAAAGATATAATTATTTTCAGCATTAAAATCACACACATTGCCTCCTGCTTGTTGTACAATAAAAGCACCTGCTGCTACATCCCAAGGACTAAGACTGTATTCGTAAAAAGCTTCGAACCTGCCACATGCTACATATGCTAAATCTGTTGCAGCAGAGCCTAAACGTCGAATGCCATGCGAATTTTTCATAAGATATTCTAATGACGACATAAATTGCTCAATTTTTTCGTAATTATAATAAGGAAATCCGGTTGCTATTAAACTGTCATTAACATTTTTAATAGTAGAAACATTAATTTCTGCTCCATTTAAATATGCAGGATTATTCTCCCAAGCATAAAAACATTCATCTAAGCTTAGTTCATGAACAACACCAAGAATTATTTTATTATCCCTCATTAATGCAATACTTATGGCAAAAGGACTAAGTCCATGAATAAAGTTGGTTGTGCCATCTAAAGGATCTATTATCCAATTATATTTATCTCCTCTTTTTGTCGATGTATTTTCTTCGGCAATAAATCCTGCCTCAGGAATAATATTTTTTAATTCATCAATAATTCTTTTCTCTGATGTTTTATCTACGTATGTAACAAAATCATGTAATCCCTTTTTTTCAATATTTTGTGATGATATTTTGCTTTTCTCTTCAAGAATAAATTTCCCTGTTTTGCTAGTTATGTTGCGTACTTGCTCGCATATATTTTCGAGATTCATAATATTTTATTTTTATAATAATTTAATTTCTACATTATTATCTGAAGATACATTTTTTAGTTTTACTCTTCTAATTTTACCAATAAGATTTTTATTATATTCAGTTTCTACTTTTATATAATTATCGGTATACCCAAACATAGTATTGTTTTTGTTTGTTGCTTCAAAAAGAACTTTTTTTTCTGTATTTATATTCGATTTGTAGAATTGTAGAAGCTTATCATTTGCTAATTTATTAAGTATGTTACTTCTTTCTTTTATTATTTTACCTTGAATCTTGCCACTCATGTTTATAGTTTGAGTATTTGGTCGTTCCGAATAAGAAAATACATGGTAATACGATCCGTCAATATCTGATAAAAACTCATAAGTTGAATTAAAGAGTTCGTCAGTTTCTCCCGGAAATCCAACTATAACATCAATTCCAATAAAAGCATCAGGTATTTGTTTTTTAATGTATGTTATTTTGTTCTTAAAAAATGAAGTGTTATATCTCCTTTGCATTTTTTGTAATATCTCATCGCAACCCGATTGTAGAGGGATATGAAAATGAGGAAGAATCTTTTTCGATTTTGCAACAAAATCAATAATATCATTAGTAAGCAAATTAGGTTCTATCGATGATATTCTAATTCTTTCAATACCATCAACTTTTTCTAATGCCATAATTAATTGAAGAAAATTTTCATTTGTTTGTTGTCCAAAATCTCCAATATTCACTCCTGTAAGAATAATTTCTTTAATATTCGATTGTGCAATTTTGTTAGCTTCACGAATTATTTCTGAAATTTTAGGACTTCTGCTTTTCCCTCTTGCTAAAGGTATTGTGCAATACGAGCAATTGTAATTACAGCCATCCTGGACTTTTAAGAATGCACGAGTGCGGTCTCCTTCCGAGTGTGCATGATTAAAGTTTGTAACATCAGATATCTCGCAAGAATAAACTTTTTTTTGTTCTTGTTTATTAATCAGGTTTAAAATGTCGAATTTGTATTGTGTTCCTAAAACAAGATTAACACCATCGATTTTCGATATCTCTTCCGATTTAAGTTGTGCATAACAGCCGGTTATAACAATATAAGCATTTGGATATTTATTATGTATCTTACTAACTGCTTGACGGCTTTTCTTGTCGGCATGATTAGTAACCGAACAAGAATTTATAACATATACATCAGCTTCCGAATTAAAATCTATAATATCGTAATTATGATTTTTAAAAATCCTTGAAATAGATGAGGTTTCGGCAAAGTTAAGTTTGCATCCCAATGTATGAAAAGCAACAGTTTTTTTTAATTTTTGTGTAGTCATTGTAAAATTTCTAAAACCGCAAAGTTAATCTATCTAAAATTCTGTTTGCAAAAAAGATGTAAAAATATTATATCGAACTCAAGTTATTTCCTTTATAACTCTTATAATACTTTCACATCTATAAGCTTCACAGCTTTCACAAATTTTATAAGCTTAATAATATTTTATTTATTACAATAAATCGCTGGCTAATTCTGCCAAATAGCTTCGTTCGCCTTTTACTAGGTTTATATGAGCAAATATATCTTGTCCTTTGAGTTTATCAGTTAAGTAACTTAATCCATTCGATTTAATATCTAAATAAGGAGAATCAATTTGATGAATATCGCCTGTAAAAATTATTTTTGTTCCTTCTCCGGCTCTTGTTATTATAGTTTTTATTTCGTGAGGAGTAAGATTTTGAGCTTCATCAACAATGAAAAACGAATTCGATAAACTTCTTCCTCTGATATATGCTAACGGACTTAATACTAATTTTTCAGTATCAAGCATCTCGTCAATAGATCTGTATTCATTGCTATGCGATTTGTATTGATGCTTTATTACCGACAAATTATCGAATAAAGGTTGCATATATGGAGTGATTTTTTCTTGAACATCTCCGGGAAGAAAACCCATATCTCTATTTGCAAGAGGAACAATTGGTCGAGCAAGAAGTATTTGGTTAAATTGTTCTTTCTGCTCTAATGCAGCAGCTAATGCTAGTAAAGTTTTTCCTGTGCCGGCTTTACCTGTCAGTGCTACTAGTTGAATGTTCGGATTTGTAAGAGCATGTAAAGAAAAAGTTTGTTCTGCATTTCTTGGATCAATACCAAATGCTTTATGTTTTATTATGCTGTGCATTGTATTTTCAAACGGATTGAAATAAGCCAAAGTGCTAGAGTCTTGTCCTCTAAGAATGAAATACTGATTTGCAAAGGCTTTTATATTAAATTCTTTAATATCTATTCCTTCATGAAATTCGTATAATCTGGAAATTAATTCATTACTAATATTGTTAAGAACTTCAATGTTTTTATGTAAAAGCTCTAAATTGGCAACCTTATCAGTTTTATAATCTTGTGCAAGAATCCCTAATGATTTAGCTTTCATTCTTAAGTTAATGTCTTTTGTAATTAAAATAACTTCTGTTGTTGTATTCTTTTCTTTTAAATACTCTGTTATTGCTAGTATTCTATGATCAGGAGTAGTTTCAGGAAAAGAATTTCTTAATTCATCAGAAAATAATTTCCCTGTTTCTATACTTAATTTCCCTTTGTCTTTTCCAAGAGATATTCCTCCATTAAATAATTTGTCACCTGAAATTTTATCTAATTCTCTTGTGAATTCACGTGCATTAAAATTTATTTGTTCGTTTCCTTTTTTTAGTTTATCAAGTTCTTCGAGAACAACAATAGGAATTATTACATTATTTTCTTCGAAGTGATAAATGCAATTAAAATCGTGAAGAATAACATTAGTGTCTATAACAAATATCTTAGATTGTTTTTTCATTGCAAGAAAATTTAGTTAATAATAATTACTAATTTACTATTTTAAATTATTAAAAGTATAATTAAGATACTAATTATTGTAAAATATTATTTTTGCAAATAGTAATTGTTTTGAACTTTAATTATTTGAGAAATATAAAATTCGAATAATATTAAAATTAAGTATAAATGGTTAAAAAAATGAATTATAATGAAACTTTAGAATGGCTATTTGGTCAATTACCTATGTATCAGCGCGAAGGAAAGGCTGCATATAAAGCCAATTTAGATAATACAATAGCTCTTGATAAGTATTTTGATTCGCCACATAAGAATTTTAAAAGTATTCATATTGCCGGAACTAATGGAAAAGGCTCTGTTTCGCATATGTTAGCATCTATATTGCAAGAAGCAGGATATAAAGTGGGTTTATATACTTCTCCTCATCTTAAAGATTTTCGCGAAAGAATTAGAATTAATGGAGAGATGATACCAAAAGAAGAAGTGATTGGTTTTGTTGCGAATCATTTCAAGATATTTAACAATATAAAATCTTCATTTTTTGAAATGACAGTTGCAATGGCTTTCGATTATTTTAATAGAAATAAAATTGATATTGCTGTTGTTGAAGTTGGAATGGGTGGACGTTTAGATTCTACAAATATTATTAATCCGGAATTGTCGGTTATAACAAATATAGGATTAGACCATGTAGCATTTCTTGGAGATACAATAGAGAAAATTGCACAAGAGAAAGCAGGTATTATTAAAGAAAATATTCCTGTTGTAATTGGAGAGTCACAAGATGATGCCGAAAAAGTATTTAAGGATACAGCAAATAGTAAAAATACAAGTATTATTTTTGCCGATAAAAAATACAAAATAGATTATACTTTTTTTACTCCCGATAATTATCAGGTTTTTAATATTTATAATAATAGTGATAAACTTATTTATGAGAATTTAAAATTAGATTTACTTGGTTGGTATCAGAAGAAAAATATTATTACAGTAATAGCTGCAATTAATATACTAATAGAAAAAGGTTTAAATATTAATGATATAAATATTTTTCGGGGAATTCTAAAGACAAAAGAAAACACTAATTTGTTAGGTCGTTGGCAGATATTACAATACAATCCAACAATTGTATGCGATACAGGACATAATACTGATGGTATTAAAACACTAATGGAACAAATAGAAGGGACACCTTATGAGAATTTGCATATTATCTTAGGTTTTGTGAATGATAAAAATATTGATGAGATATTGAAATTATTGCCCCAAAAGGCAAAATACTATTTTACAAAAGCAAGTATTCCAAGAGCATTAGATCAAGAAATATTAGCCGAAAAGGCAAAAAAAAATTGTTTAAAAGGAAATGTTTACAAAAATGTTCTTGAAGCGAAAAAAAATGCAAAGAAAAATGCAGGGCCTAATGATTTGATATTCATTGGTGGTAGTACATTCATAGTTGCCGATGCCTTATAATTTTTATAAAAAAAGTGCAGAATATTTTTGAAAAGAAAAAAAGAGCATTATATTTGCATCGCCTTTCAGAAATAAGGAGAGTTAACAAGGGCGTTTAGCTCAGTTGGTTCAGAGCACCTGCCTTACAAGCAGGGGGTCACTGGTTCGAATCCAGTATCGCCCACAAAACCTCGACAATAGTCGGGGTTTTTATTTATATGGGTATTTACTATTTTTACATATTGTATTCTAAATATTTAGGCAAATATTATATTGGCC
>CAZDCZ010000053.1:0-22710 GCA_964504155.1 uncultured Bacteroidales bacterium
TATTGATTATAACGAAAAATATCTTTGGAGTGTTGTCCTTTCAGGACGTCAAAATAATCTATAATCTAACCCGAGGCGTTGCCATCGGGCTAAATTAAATTGGACTTTCAGTCCGGATTATAATGATTCTCCACAACTTTTTAAAGTGATCCCAAATTAGCAAATATAATTTATTAGATAAAATACGTCAACAAATTATTCAATAGCATTAAATAATAAAGTAAATTTATATCTTTAACTACTTTCTTATAAAAAATAAATTTTCTAATGTGTCTGAAAAAAATATTCTATTTCTTTATATTTATACTACCTATTGTTTCGTGCAATACATCAAATCATAAAAATCAGAATCTTGGAAAAACTGTTTTCCGGTATAACGAATCAAAAGGAATATCAACTTTAGACCCTGCATTTGCAAAGACTCAAACTTTAATATGGCCTACCCACCAATTATTTAATTCATTAGTTCAGATGGATAACGAATTAAATATAATTCCAAGTATTGCTAAAGCGTGGAAAATTTCGGATAATGGGAAAGTATATTTATTTTACTTACGAAATGATGTTTATTTTCATGACGATAAAGTATTTAAAAATTGTGTTGGCAGAAAAGTTACTGCAAAAGATGTTGTATATAGTTTAAAGCGCATATATAACCCCAAAACAGCATCGCCCGGAGCATGGATTTTTAATATTCTAGATAAAAATAAAAACATAAAAGCTATTAACGACACCATTGTAAAAATCAATCTATCGCATTCATTTCCAGCCTTTTTAGGCTTACTAAGCATGCAATATTGTTCAATAATTCCTTTTGAAGCAGTACAATACTACGGTAAAGATTTTCGAGCACATCCGGTTGGAACAGGTCCATTTAAAATTAAATTCTGGAAAGAAGGAGAGAAATTAATTTTTAAAAAAAACAATAACTATTTCGAAAAAGATTCTCTTGGGCAAAGCTTACCATATCTCGACGCTATATCAATTACTTTTATTAGCGATAAACAAACTGAATTTTTAGAATTTCTAAAAGGAAATCTAGATTTTATTTCCGGAGTTAACCCTGTAAATAAAGACGAGTTATTAACTCGATCGGGGAAATTAAAATCTGAATACACTGAAAAACTTAATATGCTAACTCAACCATACTTAAATACCGAGTATTTAGGCTTTTTAATTGATAACGATAATTGCAAAGATAAAAACAATATGGTGTGCAATATTAATATAAGGAAAGCTATAAATTATGGCTTCGATAGAAAAAAAATGATTAAATATTTGCGCAATAATATTGGGACACCAGCAATAAATGGATTTATTCCACAAGGAATGCCATCTTTCGATTCATCTTATGTGGGATTTTCGTACAATCCACAAAAAACCAAGCAATTATTATCGGATGCAGGTTACCCGAATGGAGAAGGTTTATCTCCAATAACTCTTACTACAACAAACGATTATTTAGATTTATGTGAATATATCCAACGTAAACTTTCTGAATTTGGCATAAAGATAAATATTGAAGTTAGTACAGGAGCCACATTTAGAGATATGGTTGCAAATTCTAAACTATCGTTCTTCAGAGGCTCTTGGATAGCTGATTATCCTGACGCTGAAAATTATCTTGCTCTTTTTTACAGTAAAAATTTTAGTCCCGGAGGACCAAACTACACTCATTTTAAAAATAGCACTTACGACAATTTATACGAAACTGCAATGCATACTATTAGCGATAGCGCAAGATATAAATTGTACAATAAAATGGATAAATTCATTATCGATAATGCAGTTATTGTCCCTTTATATTACGACCAAGTAGTAAGATTTACTAATAAAAAAATTACAGGCTTAGCACCGAATACTATGAACTTGTTAACATTAAAAAATGTAAAAAAAATACAATGATATTAATAGCCGATAGTGGATCGTCGAAAACAGATTGGCGAGTAATTAAGAACAAAAAAATAATTGATTCATTTAAAACAATTGGATTAAATCCATATTTTGTTACAAAAGATTTGGTAAACAAAATTAAAAATGAAATTGCAGAGAGAATAAACCCTAAAGAAATCGACATTATAAATTTCTATGGCGCAGGATGTTCCGGAGAAAAAAACAAAATTTTCATCTCAAAAATATTAAATAGTATTTTTCTGAATGCTAAAATTATTGTCGAAACCGATTTATTAGCTGTAGCTAGGGCTTTATATTTTAAAGAAAAAGGAATTGTACTAATATTAGGCACCGGAGCAAATACCTGCTTAGTCGATAAAGGAAAAATAATTAGCAATATCCCCTCGCTTGGATATTTATTTGGCGATGAAGGAGGTGGCGATTATCTGGGGAAACTTCTAATTCACGATTATTTGAAAGGAATAATGCCTAAAGATATATCTAAAAAACTTGAAGACGAATACAATATCGACAGATATAAAATATTACATAATGTATATAGTAATCCATCTCCAAATAAATACTTAGCATCATTCGTAATATTTATTACTAATAACATTTCTCGTAAATATATTTCTTCTATAGTTAAATTAAGTTTTAATAAATTATTTAATAATTATATTTGTAAGTACGAAAATTGGGAGAAATACAAAATTAGGACCGTTGGCACTGTAGCATATTTATTTAGAGATATATTAAATGAAGTAGCAAAAAATAACAATACACAAATCGATTGTTATATAAAAGAACCTGCCGACAAATTAGCAGAATATCATATTTCTTTAGAAGAATAATTTTCTAAGCTTATATTTTTTATTTTGAAAATTATTATTTTAGCATTAAATTTATAGTAAAATATTGATAAAATGAGAACATGTATAATAATAGACGACGAGAGAAAATCAAGAGAGACTTTAAGAAAAATTATAGAACGTTATTTTAGTTCAAAATTAAAAGTTCTTTTTCTTGCCGATTCTGTTAAGGAAGGCGTTTTTGCAATAAACAAATATCATCCCGAGATTGTTTTTTTAGATATAGAAATGCCTGAAGAAAACGGTTTTAAGCTTTTTGAATATTTCGATATATATAATTTTGAAGTAATTTTTACTACGGCATATAAACAATATGCCATTAATGCATTCAAATTCTCTGCTTTAGACTATTTACTTAAACCAATAAATTTTATCGATTTGCGCGAAGTTTTACAACGATTAGAAAACAAAAAAAATAGCACAACACATCAGTCGCAGATTGATACCTTTATGAATAATTTGAATACCGATTCCGGTGATTTTAACAAAATTGCTCTTCCAACACTAGATGGATTTCAACTTGAAAAGGTTAACAATATAGTATATTGCCAAGCCGACGAAAATTATACTAAAATTTTTACAAATCGTAATGAAGTTATCTTAGTTGCTAAAACCTTAAAAAATATAGACGAAATTTTATCAAACGAAATTTTCTTTCGTATTCACAAATCATATATTGTAAATATGAATTACATAAAATCGTATAGTAAATCAGACGGATTTAAAGTAATGCTAGAAAACAAAGTAGAACTTGATGTTGCTACTCGTAGGAATGAAGATTTTATTAAAGCATTAACAAAAAGATAGAAAATTTACAAATACCACAAACTGCAAAATAGGTTAAGAAGATGATGTTCAAAAAATCAAAATTATTATACCGAGCTGAGCCGAGGTATCTGTATAGTAGAATTACAAATTATTTATCAACAAATTAACTCCGTTGAGGGCTTCGCCGTTCATCCACAAGGTTGGAATGAACTGTGTTACAAACACGCGCTCGTTACTTTAAAAATAGAAACACAAATGCTTCTGCTGAACAACGAAGTCCTCACCAAAGATAATATTTCAATGCAAACTAAGAGTGTTTAGAGCAACTCTAAGATGAGTGAAAGATGTTAGATTTTTCTTTTATCGAGTAGCCAAATATATATGCTTAAAAAATTTTACTCCACTAGAAAATGAAAGTAATCCATATAAATAGCTTGAAACTTTACTTTTTAAACACAATATTTGTGCTTACAATAAAGAAACTTTCTATAAATTTAAGTTTTTATCGAATTCTTTTGCTATAAAAATAGACATTTTAAGAAAATCGTAACCATCGTTTCTATTTGTTAACAACAACACTGTTGTATGTGTGTCGGGCAAATGTAATACCAAATTTGAATATCCATTTCCCGATCCTCCATGCCAATAATAACGAACATTATTTTTTTTCATTATTACCCAAGCATATCCATAATACGACATTTTATTTGAATTGCTTAATTGTTCCACCGAAAATATTTTCTTCAAACTCTCACAACTTAATAATTTATTAGTATATAATGCCTTATCGAATTTAGCATAATCTTCAGCATTAGTATAAACTCCTTGCTTACCATATACTTTATTTAATACTTCGCGTGAAGAATATTTATCATTCTCTTTAAAATGTCCGATAGCAACATTACTTATATTACCAATATCTTCTGTAAGGGAAGTATTCTTCATCGATAATTTTTTGAATATATATTTATTTAAAAAGTCTTTATATGACATACCCGATTTTTCTTCTATAATTTTTATCAGTACAGCATAATCGGAATTAGAATATACTAAATTCGAACCCGGCACAAATTCTACATCCTTTTGATGTGCTAAAAAACTAACTACATCAT
This sequence comes from uncultured Bacteroidales bacterium, assembly GCA_964504155.1. Taxonomy (GTDB): domain Bacteria; phylum Bacteroidota; class Bacteroidia; order Bacteroidales; family UBA12077; genus CAZDCZ01. Next base: position 4,646 of record CAZDCZ010000053.1, read on the forward strand.
CAATAGAACTAATACTATCGGTATTATAACTAGCTAGTCCCGAAGTATGATTTAATAAATATCTTATTTTTACTTTTTCTCCATACTCGGGAAAATTATCAAATATATCGTTTAAATTATCATCGATATTTAACTTATGTTTTTCTACAAGTTGCATAATAGCTATTGAAGTAAAAGATTTTGACAATTCTCCAATATTAAATAGCTTATTAACACCCATTTTTTCTCCGGACTGTTTATTTGCTAATCCATAGGCCTTATTAAAAATAATATCTCCATCTTTAATAACCGAAATAACAGCTCCGGGATTATCATCAGAAAAATAACTTAAATACTTATCAATCGATTTCTCTATTTTCGCATAATCTAAAGTATCCTGAGCCTTAGCTGTTATTTGTAACACAACCAAGAATATCGCAATAACTCCGATTATTTTTTTACATAATATTTTCATGCCACATTTTTTAACTCAATTACTATAAATACGTTTATATTTTATGTTCATCTGAAATAACAAAATTATCTATAATACAAAATAATACATTTTATTTATTAACAACACTTTATAAAAACATCAAACTTAAAGTGGAATGTTCTATTTTTTATATTTACTACAATACATATTTATCATATCTTGAGCATTTTCTATACCCAAATCGAGTGCTTTGTAAAAATCTTCGCACCCACCCTGATAATTATTTATATTAATTCTCGACACTCCCCTATTCATATATGCACTACCATTAACTTTTACATTATTAAGATAAATATCGTAATCGCTTAATGCCTCGTTATGTCTTTCCAGCATTCCTAAAGATATTGCTCTACCAAGATATGCATCACTATAATTTTTATCTATATCTATTGCTTTTGCAAAATCGCTCAATGATTTTTTATATTCTTGATTTTTCGATTTTGCTACTCCTCGCAAATAATATGCATCTGCATATTTCGAATTATATTTAATAGCATAATTAAAATCACTTATTGCCTTATTATTCTTCGAAAGACTTAGATTAGTTAATCCACGAACGAAATAAACTTTAGCGTCTTTATTATCGAAACTTAAAGCTTTTGTAAAATCTTTAATTGCCACTTCGTATTTCCCTAAACCGGCATTTGCATTACCCCGTTTTAAAAACGACAATTTATGTCTCGGATTTAACTCTAATGATTTATCGAAATCTTCTATTGCACCATTAAAATCACGCAGTTGCAATTTAAAATATCCTCGTTGATAATAAGCATCCTGATTATCTTTATCGAGTTTAATTATTGCAGTATAATCGTCTATAGCACCTTCATAATCATCCATATCCGATTTATACTTTACTCGACGTTTATAAGCATCTATATTAGATTTATCAAGCTCAATTGCTTTATTATAATCCTTTATCGATTCTTCAAGGTTTCCGATATTTGCCTTTGCTATACCCCTATTATGATATGCTTCGGCATATAAAGAATCGAGGCTAATAGCTTTTGAAAAATCAATAATTGCTTCATCGTATTTTTTCAATTTCATTTTTGCCGATGCTCGAAAAAAATATGTTACCGAATTGTCATTCGCTTCAGCTATTGCTTTAGATAAATCATCAACTGCTTCTGAGTATTTTTGCAATTTAATTTCAGAAACTCCAATACCCAAATATGCATCATACAACATAGAATTTAATTCTAGAGCTTCTTTAAAATCTTTTAATGCATCGGAATAATTATCTATATTATATTTCGATTCTCCTCTTCGAATATATGCTTTAGAATATTTGCTTTTTATCTTAATTGCTTTATCGAAATATTCTATCGCTTTTTCATACTTCAACGAATCGACATAAACCATTCCTTTATTAAAATAATTTTCGGCAATACGTGGACGAACAACAAAAAATGCTATCGCAACAATTACTATTAATATTATACTTATCACTAATTTTTTCATATTACTAGATTTTATTACTATTCTTTACAACTTACAAATTACCTTAAAATTATCCAATTTTTATTAATATTCCTATTATTTATTTTTACTGATCTTGTAATTCTATTTATAATTAACAACAATAAAATTTCAAATTGACTAATTTCAATTATTTACCATCTACTATAAACTGTCATATCATTTCGACTTTATGGAGAAATTTGTATAATAAATTGTACATTCTTCATTAGCGCATTAGTGCATTTTTTTAATAAACAGATGTCTCGACTTCACTACGTTTCGCTCGACATTACAATAACTTCCTAGGTCATAGAATATAATTTAATATTTACAACTATATATTTACTTAACAAAAAAAAGAAGATCAACAAGTGATCTTCTTTTTACTTTCGTGATATATTATTATGTATTATTCAAAAATATTATTAATAATATCGTCATCGGCAAAATTTGGCAAAGTAACCTTTAAACTAGGAGTACGTTCCATTTCTCTTTTAATAGTGAAAATAGCACCTTCGTTTCGTGCCCAACTTCTACGAGTAAGACCATTATTAACATCCCAATGCAACATCATTTTTAATCGTCTATCGGCATCGGCACTACCATCGAGCACCATTCCAAAACCACCATTAATAACTTCTCCCCATCCTACTCCTCCGCCATTGTGGATAGAAACCCAAGTAGCACCACGGAAAGAATCGCCAATAACATTCTGAATTGCCATATCGGCAGTAAATTTAGAACCATCGTAGATATTCGATGTTTCTCTAAATGGGGAATCTGTTCCCGATACATCGTGATGATCGCGACCAAGAACAACCGGAGCCGATAATCGACCTTCTTTTACTGCATTATTAAATGCTTCGGCAATTTTAATTCTTCCTTCGACATCGGCATATAATATTCTAGCCTGAGAACCAACAACAAGTTTATTCTTTTTTGCTTCGCTAATCCAATGAATATTATCTTGCATCTGCTGAGTAATTTCTTTTGGTGCAGTTTTAGATATTTCTTCTAGCACTTCCATAGCTATTTTGTCGGTAAGATCAAGGTCTTCGGGCTTAGAAGAAGTACATACCCAACGGAATGGACCAAATCCATAATCGAAACACATAGGACCCATAATATCCTGAACATACGATGGATACTTAAAATCTCCGTTTTCTTTCATAATATCGGCACCTGCTCTGCTCGACTCCAACAAAAATGCATTTCCATAATCAAAGAAATACATGCCTTTATCAGTAAGTTTATTTATTGCCACAACCTGACGGCGTAATGATTCCTGAACCTTTTCTTTAAATTTCTCAGGGTTTTCAGCCATCATAATATTCGATTCTTCATAACTTAATCCTGACGGATAATAACCACCTGCCCATGGATTATGAAGTGACGTTTGGTCTGACCCAAGCTCAATGTACATATCTTCTTCTACAAATTTCTCCCACAAATCGATGATATTACCTTGATATGCAAGAGAGACAGCTTCTTTATCGGCTTTTGCTCTTTTTATTCGTGCAATAAGTTCGTCGAGATTTTCGTACACCTCATCTACCCAATTTTGCGAATGACGCATTTCTACAGCTTTAGGATTAATCTCTGCAATAACGCCAATTGCACCTGCAATAACAGACGCTTTAGCCTGAGCCCCCGACATCCCGCCTAATCCTGATGTTACAAATAATTTTCCGCCAAGACTAGGGTTTTCTTTATCTATCATACGACCGGCATTAAGAACAGTAATAGTTGTTCCGTGCACAATTCCCTGAGGACCGATATACATAAACGATCCTGCTGTCATCTGACCATATTGCGAAACACCTAAGGCATTAAATTTTTCGTAATCGTCTTTACTCGAATAATTTGGTATTACCATACCATTAGTAACAATAACTCGTGGAGCATCTTTATGCGATGGAAAAACTCCTGTTGGATGACCTGAATTTAACACTAGAGTTTGTTCATCAGTCATTTCGGAAAGATATTTCATTGTAAGAAGATATTGAGCCCAATTTTGGAATACTGAACCATTACCTCCATAAGTAATTAACTCGTGAGGATGCTGAGCAACAGCATAATCGAGATTATTACTAAGCATTAGCATAATTGCTGCAGCTTGTTTCGATTTATGAGGATAATCGTTAATACTTCGTGCATAAATCTTATAATCGGGACGATATCGGTACATATAAATACGTCCATACTTTTCTAGCTCTTCGGAAAATTCTGTTGCTAATACTTTGTGATGTTTGGGATCGAAATATCTTAAAGCATTTCTCAAAGCTAATTTCTTTTCTTCTTTCGATAAGACATCTTTTCTCTTTGGAGCGTGATTAATATTTTTGTCGTATTCCTTTGCTTTTGGTAATTCATTAGGAATACCTTGCTTTATCGATTCTTTAAATTCGTTATTAATCATAATATATGATATTTTTTAAAATTAAGATTTTTCTAAAAATAAGTTATTCATAAAGCTATGGATACCTTATCTTCATTCTATTCTTACCTAAATTATGATGATGATTTGAAAAAAACATATTATTTTTATTTTTTACAAAATAACTAAATTATAAATGATAATCAAAGGGTAAAAATCGACTTCTAATATTTAATTATCCAAACTTTATGCAAAAATAGTATTTTTGCATTTGTAAATTTTACATTTTTAACAATTTTTATCTTACATGTCTAATAATTTAATATTAACTTTGAATAAAATTTTAAAAATTGCAGTTATGAAAATAAAAAAATCTTGGATAGTACTAATAGGTATTGCATTATTAATACTAGTAATGTATTCGTCGATAAAAGGAACATATAACAAAATGGTTGGTTTCGATGAATCTGTAAAATCACATTGGTCGCAAGTAGAAAATGTTTATCAGCGTAGATCCGATTTAATTCCTAACCTTGTAAATACTGTAAAAGGGTACGCTACCCACGAAAAAGAAACATTAACCGATGTTATCGAAGCACGTTCTAAAGCAACTTCTACAAGTATTAACGCCAACAATCTCTCACCAGCTGCCATGCAACAATTTCAGCAAGCTCAAAGTGGTTTAAGCTCCGCATTATCGAAATTAATGGTTGTAGTAGAAAAATATCCTGATTTAAAAGCAAATCAGAATTTCTTAGAATTACAAGCTCAACTAGAAGGAACAGAAAACAGGATAGCTGTTGAACGACGCAAATTCAACCAATCGGTACAGCTTTACAATACTTTTATAAAGCAGTTCCCTAAAAATATATATGCTAATATGTTCGATTTCGATGAAAAAGCATATTTCGAAGCCGAAGAAAAAGCTAAGGAAGTACCAAAAGTAGAATTTTAATATTTTATACATTATTTTTAAAATCAGGGAAACTATATAATGAAAACATCAGAAATTCTTACAGAAAAAGAAAAGACCCAAATTACAGAAGCAATTAAAAAAGCCGAATTAAATACTTCAGGAGAAATACGTGTTCATATTGAATTGAAATGCAAGAATGATGTACTAGACAGAGCTACTTACATTTTCGAGAAATTATCGATGCACAAAACGAATTTACGAAATGGCGTTTTGTTTTATCTTGCTATAAACGATAAAAAATTTGCAATTCTAGGCGATGCAGGAATAAATGCTGTAACACATGAAAAATTTTGGGACGAAATAAAAGACAAAGTATTAAGCCATTTGAAAAAATCAGAATTTGCCGAAGGTTTATCTATTGGAATTAAAATGGCAGGAGATGCTCTGAAAGAACATTTCCCATATCAAAAAGATGATATTAATGAATTATCTGACGATATTTCGTTTGGGGATAAATAAATATTATTAAATCATAGATATAAACAAGAGAATAATATATAAACAGATGAAAAAGTTTCGAAAAAATTACAATAGTAGAAAGAATATTTCTCAAATTTTAATTTTACTATTTCTTTTCTTTGTGAGTTTTCAGAGTTTCGGAGATGAACTTCCCGACCCTTTAACACCACCGAGAATTGTTAATTCGTATGTAAAATTCCTGAGTAAAACAGAAGAACAACAACTCGAACAAAAATTGCGAAGATTTAATGCTCAAGAATCAACACAAATTTCGATTGCAATAATCGACGATTTACAAGGATACGATAAGTCAGATTATGCTTATCGATTAGCAGAAAAATGGGGAATTGGACAAGAAGGAAAAGATAATGGGGTATTAATTTTAGTAAAAACTAAAACATCCGACTCAAAAGGGGAAGTTTTTATTGCTACAGGATATGGATTAGAATCGGTAATTCCTGATGCAATTGCTAAAAGAATTGTTGAAAAGGAGATTCTTCCAAATTTCAGAAAAGGATTATATTATAATGGGCTTACTCAAGCTACCAATACACTTATTAATCTCTCGACAGGTAAATTTACTGCCGATGAATATATTAAGGCAACAGGAAGTTCTAAAGCTCCATTTCCAATAAGCATTCTTTTTATTTTTATAATAATATTTAGTGTTTTTGGTAGAGTAAACGGTGCAAGAAGACACTCCGTAGGACATAACATACCTTTTTGGGTAGCATTAACAATGATGGGTTCTTCAAGAGGATTTGGAGGAGGTGGATTTAACAATTTCTCATCAGGTTCCGGAAGTTTCGGTGGAGGCAGCAGTTTTGGCGGCTTCGGTGGCGGAAGTTTTGGCGGCGGAGGTGCCGGTGGCAGTTGGTAAAATTTTAACTCGCATTATTCATACAAAAGTGCTTGTTAATTTATTGAAAACTTTTTTACCATCGCAGACACACTAATCTGGACACTACCTAATCCGATTTAGAAACACCCAAATTTTGGAGTCTTAAAAACTCCAAATTTGCTAGTATTTCTTAATAGCTAAAAATTCGTGATTTTTTCGGATTAACTTACAAAAAACAAAAAACCTTTCAATTGAAAGGTTTTTTTGTTTGCTTAAAATAGTAATTTTATTTCATCTTTCATATCAGAATCTACAAATATTCTACCACAGTATTCGCATACAATAATTTTTTTTCTAGTACGAACATCCAACTGTCGTTGAGGAGGAATTTTATTAAAACAACCACCACAAGCATCACGCTGAACAGCAACTACAGCAAGACCATTTCGTGCATTCTTTCTAAGTTTTTCGTAAGCATTAAGTAATCGTGGTTCGATTTTTTTCTTAATACTATCAGATTTTTTTAATAAAGTATCTTCATCTTTTTGTGTTCCTGAAATAATTTTATCTAACTCTTGTTTTTTTGCATATAAGTCAATTTTTCTATCATCCAAGATAGTTTTCGCTTCATCAATACTGCTAGTTTTTACAGTAATTTTTTCAGAATATTCTTTCATTCTTTTTTGACTTAACTCAATCTCTAATGTTTGAAATTCTATTTCCTTTGAAAGAGAATCGTACTCTCTGTTATTTCTTACATTATCTTGTTGCTTTTTATATTTAGCAATTAATACTTCAGATTCTTTGATTTTGTTTTTTCTATTTAAGATAGATGCTTCCAGTTCTTTAATATCATCATCATATTTATTAACTCTGGTTTCTAATCCGGCTATTTCATCTTCCAAATCTTCCACTTCTAATGGGAGTTCACCTCTTAGCACTACTATCTTATCAATTTTAGAATCAACAATTTGTAATTCATATAATGCTTTTAATTTCTCTTCAACAGACAAATCAGAATTCCCTGTCTTTTTCTTTACATTAGCCATATTTATAAATAATTTATCGGATTTGAATTTATTTCAGTTAAACGAACTGCAAATTTAGGGAATTTTTTTATAAGTAAATCAAAAATTAAATCTTTTGTAACTTGTTCGCTTTCAAAATGCCCAATATCGGCAATTACAATTTTATTCTCGGCATCGAAAAACTGATGATATTTAAAATCAGCAGAAATAAAGATATCAGCATTTTCGGCAATAGCTTTGCTTAATAAAAAACTGCCGGAACCACCACACACTGCAACTTTCTTTATTGGTTTATTTAATAATTTTGTGTATCGAATACCTTTAGCCGAAAACGTTTTTTTTATTTTATTTAAGAATTCAAGCTCATCAATAGAAGTTTCAAGCTCGCCAATCATTCCTATTCCAATTTGTTGATTTTTATTTTTTATTTGATATATATCGTAAGCAACTTCTTCGTATGGATGTGCATTTATTAATGTACTAATAACATTATTTATTAAATGTTCGAGAACAATAATTTCTACTCTTGTTTCTTTTTCTGTATGTAATTTTCCTTTTTCTCCAACAAATGGATTTGTATTCTCTCTAGCTTTAAAAGTTCCTTCACCAAGTAAGTTATAACTACAATTACTATAATTCCCAATATTTCCTGCTCCAGTTTTAAAAATAGCATTTCGCGTACTTTGAGCAAAATCAACAGGCACGAAATACACTAATTTATATAGCTTATCGGAGATAGGTGAAAGAATTTTAACATTCTCTAAATTTAACCATTCACAAATTTTAGCATTTACTCCACCTAGAATATTATCGAGATTTGTATGACTTGAATATATTGCAATATTATTTTTTATTGCTTTAATAATTATTCTCTCGATATAATTTTCTCCGTTAATCTTTTTTAATCCTGAAAAAATTATTGGGTGATGAGAAATTATTAAATCAATATTTTTTTCTATTGCTTCATTAAGAATTTCTTCAGTAACATCAACAGTAACTAGAACAGAATTAATCTCAGTATTTTTATTACCAACAATTAATCCTGCATTATCATACGATTCTTGATAATTTAATGGAGCAACTGTTTCAAGATAATTAGTTATATCTTTAATTTTCATGAATATATTTTTTTGATTTGCATCAATAATAAATTAATATTATATATACAAAACTATTGAAATGTAAATCTCTGGAGCTAAGCTAATAATACAAGTATAAGAAAGTATAAGAAAATATAATAAATTAATAGAAACAGGTAATTAAAATTCTTCTCTGATTTCAATTAGGACAGATTTTATCTCATTTAGAGATTTTATAATCTTAAAATTATTAATTGTACCCTCTTTATTTTCTTTTATTTTCTTTTTAGCTCCTTTTAAGGTTAATCCAAGTTCTTTAACCAAATAATATATTATATTAAAATTTTCGATATCTTCTTTTACAAAAAAACGATTTCCTTTTTTATTTTTTTTAGGTTTAATAATATCAAATTCCTTTTCCCAATAACGAATAAGTGAAGTGTTAACATTAAATAAATCTGCAACTTCACCAATACTATAATACAATTTTTCGACTTTTTTTTCTATATAAGGCATCTGTTATATTATTATTATTTTAACTCTCGAATTTATGAAATTTATATTTAACAATCAAACCAATTAATTACCATAACAATATAAGTATCCATTTCTTGATGCAACAAAAATTTTACCATCATTTACTATTGGCGTAGATTCGTATGAACCGGGCTTTTTGTCGATAAGAGTAAAATTATTTTTTTTATCGTATTGAAATAAATAAATTCCCCAGTAACCGGCAACAATAAGTTTATTATTTACAAATATTGGGGTAGAGATAGAAGGACCTACTTTTATTTTAAATACCAATTCGGGTACAGGGTAATATGTAGTACTATCTGGTCCTAGAGCAAAAGCTCCATCTTTTTGTACTTGATGCTTTACAACATACAAATATCCATCTATTGCTGTAAAAGCGGCAAGCTTATCGTCATTAGTATCAATATAATTATCATTAATTGCAATAGAGCCAATTATGCCACCTTCCCATCCAGCAAAATTCGTATTTTCAACAGGGAAAAACCATTCAACAGCTTCTTTATTTTTATATGCAGGGTTTAGTTTAAAAGCTCCACCTTTACCTTTAATATATTGCTTCTCAACAGAAATCATTAAACAACTATCAGACGTAACAACAGCTGAGCCATCTATATCGGAACCAATATAAAAATCCCAATCGAGTTTTTTTGTTTTTAAATTATATCCAAAAACGTGTCCCGAACCTGAAGCAACGTAAATATGATTATTTAATAATGAAGGAGATGATTCCGTTACAATATTATTTTTATGTTTACGAACATCATCAAGTGTATATAGTTTCAATTCTTGGAATATTTCTGGTTGTAGCATATTATCTATAAGCGATGCTTTTCTATAATCAGGATTAAAAACTGTAAATAATGAATTTTCTAAACCAATGTATGCTGTATCTTTTAATATTAAAGCAGATGCATCTACGTCTCTACTATAACTATGAGTCAATTTTACATCGAGTCGCCAAAGTTCTTTTCCGGTATTATACGAGATAGCTCTATAACTAGGAATATGCTTTGCATCTAAAAAATGATTTGTTCCGAGCCTGCTTCCTTGTAAAATTACCAGGTCTGTTTTGTTTTTATCGGTATTATCTATCCATAATGTGCCAGTACCTTTAATTACATCATCGAATTTATATTGCCATACCAATTTGCCATTAGAAGCATTTATCTTTTTTAAATTATGGTCATAAGCTCCTTGTATAAGAAAGAACTCATTATTTTCTTTAACAATCAATGCTTGTCCTGTCCATCCGGCTCCTGCCCATATTTTTGCACCTTTTTTTCTTGAAATAACAGTTTCTCCCTTTCCTAGGTATAGTTTCCATTTAATGTTTAACTTTTCGGGAGCCTTATTGCCATAATAATTTCGTTGCCAATTACCTAAAAAAGTAGGAATAATTGGTTTAATCACATTTTTAGATATATTAATTGTGTCTGACTTGTTTTCTGTTTTAGAATGATTCTCTGCTATATTATTGCTATAAAAAAATAAAGGAAGAATTAATACTCTAAAAAAAAATAAAAAGTAATTCATAAAAATATTATTTACTAATCGAATGATTGTCCGCTATTTGATGAAATAAAAATCATTTTTTCATATTCTGAAGCTGTAAGGTCTTCGAAATAATAATGAACCGGATTTACTTTTTCCCCATTTTTGTGAACTTCGTAATGTAAATGTGGAGCGGTAGATGTTCCTGTAGTTCCAACGTATCCAATTACATCTCCTCTTTTTACTTTTTGACCTTTCTTTACTGCAAACTTACTTAAATGAGCATATAAAGTTTCATATCCAAATCCGTGATTTATAACAATTTTTTTACCATATCCTCTTAATGATGATTCAACAATATTAATAACTCCATCTCCTGTTGCATATATTTCTGTTCCTGTAGATGCAGTAAAATCCATTCCATAATGGAATTTTCTAATCTTATAAATTGGATGTATTCTCCACCCCCATCCTGATGCTGTTCTTCTTAAATCTTCATTAGATATAGGCATTATTGCCGGAATAGAAGATATCATTTCTTTCTTATTTCTTATCATTTCTAATACATCTTCGTAAGATTTTGACTGAATATATAATTCTTTTGTTATTTTATCGAGTCGTTTTGCTGTATTTATTACTATTTGCGAATTATTATAGCCTTCTAAATCTTTATATCTATTTATTCCTCCAATACCTGCAGAACGAACAGACTCAGGAATTGGTTCTGCTTCAAAAATAACACGATATATATTATCGTCTCTATCTTTCAGATCGATTAAAGTTTTCTCTATTAAATCAAATTTAGTATTTAATAATTGATATTGTGCAACAAGTTGTTTTTTCTCTCTTTTTAAACCTTTTTCTTTTGGAGTATCGAAAAAAGCAGAAAAGAAAATATTAATTCCAATAGCAATAAGTAAAAAAGCAACACTATATGTAGATAGTCTAAAGATTTTCTGTTTACGATTAAAGGTAATTTTATCGTAATTTAAGGTATCCTTATTAAACTTATATTTAACTTTTGCCATACTAATCTTTTTATGGCATCAAATATAATTAATAAATTAGAATTAATCCATAGGATTTCTATTTTTTGACATTGTAGCAATCATAGAATCGAATTCTTTTGCACTAATATCGTTAAAATAGTAATTTATTGGATTAATTGGCACATTATTTTTTCTAATTTCGTAGTGCAAATGGGGTCCTGTAGATCTTCCTGAATTTCCCAATTCTCCAATTATTTGTCCTCTTTTTACTTTGTCGCCAACCTTAACTTTAATCTTTCTCAAGTGTGCGTATATTGTAATATATCCAAAGCCATGGTTAACAACAATTTTTTTACCATATCCGTGAAAAGTATAACGAGCTTCAATAACTGTTCCATTCCCGGTAGCATAAATATTGCTGCCATATGTTCCTGCAAAGTCTAGTCCATTATGTTTTCTTCTTTGTCCGGAAAATGGGTCTTTTCTATATCCAAAATAATCGCTAATACGTGCTAAATCATCAATCGAAACAGGTTGAATAGCAGGAATGCACTCTAGCATTTCTTCCTTTTTCTTCGACATATTAATTACCTCATCGAACGATTTAGACTGAATGTATAATTTTCTGGTTATTTTGTCTAACTTCTTAGCTGTTTCAATCATAACATCAGAATTATTATAACCTTCTAAATCGCCAAAACGATTTACACCACCAAAACCGGCATTTCTAACATTAGTAGCTATAGGATCTAATTCAAACACAGAACGATATACATAGTCGTCTCTACGTTGCATATCTTTAAGTGCTTTTCCTACATTTTTAATTTTATCTTGCAAAAATATATATTTCGATGCAAATATTTCATTCTCTCTTTTAAGTTTTTTTTCCTTTGGAGTAACGTAAAAAGATGTATAACTAAAATTAACTGCAATTGTTAAAATAAATATTAAAACAAAAAATAAGGAAAACTTTTTTATTTTTCGTTTTCTATTTAAATTATCAACTTTAAACGTTAGAGTATTTTGATCAAATTTATATTTGATTTTTGACATAATAATATTACTTCTTTTGCATTTTTAATTAAAAAAAACCAAGTGTTAGCGACAAATCTAATTTAAAAAATTTAATTTTACAACTTTCTAAAATAAAATAATTAACATTATTGTTTTAAGTAACAATAAATAACTGTTTTAAAAATAAGTTTTTATGAATTCTAATGAAATCAGAAAAGCATTTTTAAGTTTTTTTAATGCTAAAAAACATAAGCTTGTACATTCAGCTCCAATGGTAGTTAAAAATGATTCTACACTTATGTTTACTAATGCCGGAATGAATCAATTTAAAGATATTTTTCTTGATAACAAAAAGGCGACTTATAAAAGAATTACTAATTCGCAAAAGTGTTTACGAGTTTCTGGTAAACATAACGATTTAGAAGAAGTTGGTCATGATACTTATCATCATACAATGTTTGAGATGCTTGGTAATTGGTCTTTTGGCGATTATTTTAAAGAAGAAGCGATTGCTTGGGCTTTCGAGTTTCTAGTAGAAGAATTAAATATCGATAAAGGCAGGTTATATGCTACTGTTTTTGAAGGTGAAAAAAACGACAATCTCAATTTAGATATAGATGCAAAAAAATGCTGGGAAAAATATCTTCCCACAGAAAGAATATTAAATGGTTCGAAAAAAGACAACTTTTGGGAAATGGGTGAAACCGGACCTTGCGGACCATGTTCTGAGATTCATATTGATTTGAGAGATGAAAACGAGAGAAAAGAAATTAGCGGCAGCGAACTAGTAAATAAAGATCATCCTTTAGTTATTGAGATTTGGAATCTTGTTTTTATTCAATATAATAGAAAAGCAAATGGTGAGCTAGAACAACTTCCGAATAAACATGTTGATACAGGAATGGGTTTCGAACGTTTATGTATGATAGTTCAGAATAAGAAGTCGAATTACGACACTGATGTATTTCAACCAATAATACAAGAACTAGCCAAAATATCGGGCATAACATATGGAAGTAATACTGAGTCGGATATTGCAATGAGAGTTATCTCAGACCATTTGCGTGCCATTTCATTTTCTATTTGCGATGGACAATTACCATCGAACAACAAAGCAGGATATGTTATAAGACGAATTTTAAGACGAGCAGTACGTTATGGATACACTTTTTTAAATATAACAGAACCTACAATATACAAACTAGTAGGCACTTTGGTAACTAGTATGGGAGAAGCATTTCCTGAACTAAAATCGCAACAAGTTTTAATAGAGAAAGTTATAGCGGAAGAAGAACAATCGTTTCTTCGAACACTTGCAACCGGTATTAAATTATTAGATCAGATAATAGAAAAAACATTAAAAAATAATTTTATTGTAATTGACGGAAAAACAGCCTTTGAATTATATGATACATATGGTTTCCCGTTAGATTTAACAGAATTAATTCTTAACGAACATAAATTGGTTGTAAATCGCAAAGAATTTAATCAAGAAATGGAAGCTCAAAAAAACAGATCAAGATCTGACGCTTCTGTTAAAACGGACGATTGGATAGAACTTGCAGCAGATGATGTTGAAGAATTTGTTGGATACGACTATCTTGAAACCGATATAAAAATAACTCGCTACAGAAAAATAAGTACTAAAGAGAAAGAATTATATCATTTGGTTTTTAATTACACTCCTTTTTATGCTGAATCGGGTGGACAAGTTGGCGATACTGGTTATATTATTGCTAATGGGAAAAAGATTTCTATTTTAGATACTAAAAAGGAGAATAACTTAATAGTTCATATAACAAAAGATTTGCCTGAAGATCCGAAAGTTAAGTTTAAAGCTGTAGTTGATATAGAAAAAAGAAAAGCAACTACAAGAAATCATACTGCAACACATTTATTACATAATGCTTTGCGAGAAATTTTAGGTGATCATGTTGAACAAAAAGGTTCATTAGTTAATCCTGATTATTTAAGATTTGACTTCTCTCATTTTCAGAAACTCACTGAAGAAGAACTCGGAAAAGTTGAATCATTAGTGAATAAAAAAATCAGAGACAATATCTCTCTCGAAGAGAAAAGAGAAATCCCAATAAAGGAAGCCGAGAAACTTGGAGCAATAGCATTGTTCGGAGAAAAATACGGAGATGTTGTAAGGCTTATAAAATTTAACGATTCTATTGAACTTTGTGGTGGAACTCATGTAAATGCGACAGGCGAAATAGGATTTTTTAAAATTATTTCGGAAGGGGCCATTGCTGCCGGAATACGAAGAATAGAAGCAATAAGTTCGAATGTGTCGGAGAAATATATTATTAATAAGATATCGACATTACATAAGATATCCTTATTGTTTAATAATCCTGCTAATATTATTCAAAGTATTGAAAATCTTCAAAACGAAAATAATGTTCTTAATAAACAAATTGAAAATTTATTAAAAGAAAAAACTAAGGCTATTAAACTCGAACTTATCAATTCTGCTGAAGAAATTAATAATATAAAATTTATTGGTGCAATAGTAGATATTGATTCGTCGAAACAAATTAAGGATTTGGCTTTTCAACTAAGAAATGAATACGACAACTTGTTTCTTGTTATTGGGGCAACAATAAATGGGAAAGCAAATCTATCAGTTACTATTAGTGAGAAATTAGCTATTGAGAATAACTTAAATGCAGGGAAAATAATCAGAGAAATTGCTAAAGAAATACAAGGTGGCGGTGGAGGACAAGCATTCTATGCTACTGCGGGTGGCAAGAAACCCGAAGGCCTTTCTGCTGCAATAGAAAAAGCGAAGAAAATTTTATTATAGAAAACATAAAATAAAACAAAAGGGCTATCGATATTGACAGCCCTTTGTTTTTGTTATGTAAATTATTATTTACATAAGTTTTTTAATTGCATCTGCCAAACGTTTCACTCCTTCGGTAGCAAGTTCTTTTGTTACATAAGAGAAATTAATTCTCATTGTATTTTTGCCACTTCCATCGCAGTGGAATACAGTACCTAAAACAAAAGCTACATTTTTCTCAATAGCAATTTTAAATAAATCTTCGGCATCCATATTTTCAGGTAATGTAAGAAATAAGAATAATCCTCCTTCGGGTTCTGTCCACTTAACACCTTTAGGCATAAATTCTTTAAATCCTTTTAGCATATTATCGCGTTTTTCTCTATATAGAGAAATTATTTTCTGTAAATTTTCGTCGAAATAACCTTTTTCGATATATTTAGCAGCAACCATTTGATTAAAAGTAGGTGTACATAAATCAACCGATTGTTTAGCTATAACCATTTTATCAACAATCTCTTCATTCCCAATAATCCAGCCAATTCTATAACCCGGAACGAATATCTTCGAGAAAGTGCCAAGTAATATAACATGTCCATCGTTATCGAGCTCGTGCATTGTACGTTGAGCTTTACCTTCGAAACGGATTTCGCGATAAGGACTGTCTTCAACAATTAATACATCGTATTTATGTGCAATTTTTATTATTTCTAATCGACGTGATTCAGGCATTGTAATCCCTGCAGGATTTTGAAAATCGGGAATAATATAGATAAATTTTGGTTTTTCGCCATTAGCTTTTAATTCGGCTAATTTTTCTTCTAAAATATCGGCACGCATTCCGCTTTCGTCGAACTTAATACCAACCATATCGGCACCATAAGTAGTAAAAGCACCTAAACCTCCAAGATATGATGGTAATCCACAAATAACTTTATCGCCGGGATTTACAAATACTTTCCCAACAAGATCTAAACCTTGTTGCGATGAAGTAGTAATAACCAAATTATCGATTTCGATGTTCAAACCTTGCTTTTTATATCTGTCTAATAAAATATTTCTAAGCTCGGGAACACCCTCAGTTGCTGAATATTGAAGAGCAGCAGCACCTTTCTCGTCAAGCACTTCTGTTCCTATTTTTTTTAATTGCTCAATGGCAAAAGATTCCGGAGCAGGCAAACCTCCTGCAAAAGAAATAATATCGGGTTTTTGTGTTAGTTTTAATAATTCTCTAATAGCTGAACGCTTCATATTATTAGCAGTATCAGAGAAAATTTGTTTTAAATCAGTTATCATTTATTTATCCTCCTAAAATTTATATTTTGTAAATTAATTATGTTGCGAATTTGCAAATAGTTAATAATATTTACAAATATTATTAAATGTTTTATAATATTCTTTAACTAAATAGCGAAATTCACTTAAATATTTTAACTAAATATGCAATTTTAATAAGTATTTGTCATAGATGAGGGAACCAAAATAATATAATCGGCCTTTTTCTGAGTTTCTTCATCAATACTTTCAATATTGTCTTGAGTAATTGTTGTAATTGTCTTTATATTAAGTTCCGGATTTAATTTTTTTAAGTGCCAAATAATACCTTCGTAATTATCGGAATGATAACTTCCGTTATAATGAATAAATATTTTATTCTTTTCAATATTCTTATTTATAAAATAAGCCATTGTGGCATCTTTTGATGCTTGCGATTTTGCAATATTCATATTCTGTCTACCTTTCATTGCAGGCATGTGCGACATTTTCATCATATTTTTATAACAAGCAACATTCGAATCGAAATTTATTGGTAGTGGAGCTATATATTTTTTTGCTTCAACACTTAAATTATCTAATTCTTCTAATCCTTTTTTTGCAACAATAGAAGCATAGCGTCGCGGAATATTTGTTGCTATGAAAGGGGAATTAGTTTCTTTAGCTAAATTTACTAATGGTTTATAATCGGTTGAATAATTTGGCCAAATACGCGCTTCGCTTTCAAATTTCTTTTCAGAAATTAATCCATTAAGATATTCGTCTAATATAAGTTGATTATCGGCTTCAAACATCTCTGCTCCAAAAATCAATTCTTTATTTTTCTTATTTATTAAATCGTTTGCTATTTCGAATTCGAACCAATGAGCAATAGTATTGTTATGAAGCTCGCCAAAAAATATAACATCTGCATTAGATAAATCATCTAACATTAGCTTATAATTAATTTTTTCGCCCGAATTATTATATAAAATATATGCCGGTTTATCCGATTTAAAAGCAAACGACAACATTACAACGGAAATTAATAACAGTTTTTTCATTTTTAAAATTTTTTATGTTTTGCAGGCACATTGCCAATTAATATTTTTATATTTTACCAAAATTACACAAAATATATTTCAAAACATACAACAATTTATTTTCGAAATAAATTACTTCAATCTTAGCATACAAGTAGCTAAATATATAAACTATTAACTACTTCAAAAAAAACATTTATCCGGTCGAAAAAACAAGCAATCGCAACTGTCTAGGTAACTTGTGAAA
>CAZDCZ010000054.1:0-22315 GCA_964504155.1 uncultured Bacteroidales bacterium
AGCAAATATAAAATTTTAATAAATTTATTTCCACAACTTTTTAAATTGATCCATTTTTTTGTCATTTTTACTCTTTTCTAACCTTTCCTATTTTGCTTGTTGCCCAGACTACAAGTCCGCGCCAGCGGGTTCTAGAGAAGTTTAATTTTGGGATAATACATTAAACTTTAAAAATCTTGTATCTTGTATAATATTACCTATATTTTTTTATATTACGTTTTTTTTGTTTTGCTTTTGTTTTAGAATTCCCAAATAATTTATCTATTAGGTCATCTCGTGATGCTCGTTTTAGCGAAGATATTATTTCGTTTTTATATTCTGGTTTATACCAAAAGAAGAATTTTCTTTGCGACAGTTTTTCTTTCTGGCTTCGTGGAACAAAAACCTTTTTTAAAGTGTAGGGATTAATTCCTGTATAATACATTACTGTTGATAATGTCATTGGAGTAGGAGTAAGATCTTGAATTTGCTCAAGCTTAAAATTTAATTTTTTTGTTTCTATTGCCAGCTCAGCCATATCTTCGTCTGTACTGTTTGGATGACTAGAGATAAAGTATGGTATTAATTGTTGATTTAAGTTAAATTTTGTATTTAAATTATCGAAGAGTTTTTTAAACTCGTTAAACATTTTGAACGAAGGTTTTCTCATAATTTTTAATACCTTATCGGAGGTATGTTCCGGTGCAATTTTTAATCGTCCCGACACATGATTTTTAATAAGGTCAGAAATGTAATCCATATAGTCTTTTTGATTTAGATTATTCATAAATAAATCGTAACGGATACCACTACCAATAAATATCTTTTTTATGCCTTGTTTTTTCGATGCCTTTCTATATAGCTCGGTTAGTTGTTTAGGATTAGTATTCAAATTAGGGCATATTGATGGGAAAATACATGATGGGCGTTTGCATTTATCGCAAATATCCAGATTCTCACCTTTCATCTTGTACATATTAGCAGATGGCCCGCCTAAATCGGAGATATAACCTTTAAAATCGGGCATTTGGGTAATTTTTTCAACTTCGTGCAAAATAGATTTTTCCGATCTGCTACTAACAAATTTCCCTTGATGAGCCGAAATGGTACAAAAAGAACAACCTCCAAAACATCCACGATGAATATTAATAGAATGTTTAATCATCTCGTAAGCCGGAATATTTTCTTTGTTTTTATATCGAGGATGAGGTAATCGAGTATATGGCAATTCGTAATACGAATCAATTTCTTTTTCAGAAAGTATTGGGTAGGGTGGGTTAACAATAATTTTTTTATTACTAATTTTTTGTATTATCCTTTTCGATATTGTTTTATTCGATTCTTCTTCAATAACTTTAAAATTAGCCGCGAACTTAAGCTTGTCTTTCTGACATTTCTCGTGAGAATTAATTTCTATCGATTCCCAGTTTTGGTTTTCAGAAATATTGTCATTGCTATTACGCAAAACTGCTGTTTGATGTATTGTTTCTAGTGAACTGAATGGTACTCCTTTTTCGAGTAATTTTACAATTTCTTCAATTGCTTTTTCACCCATTCCGTAAACTAATAAATCGGCTTTGCTTTCGAAAAGAATTCCCGGTTTTAGAATATCCGACCAATAATCGAAATGAGTATATCGACGTAATGATGCTTCTACTCCACCAATAACAATAGGAGTATCGGGAAATAAATCTTTTAAAATATTACAATAGGTAATAGTAGCGTAATCGGGACGAAAACCCGATTTTCCATTAGGAGTGTATGCATCGTTAGAGCGCTTCCGTTTATTGGCAGTATAATGATTAATCATAGAATCCATGCTTCCGGCTGTTACAGCAAAAAATAAACGAGGCTTACCAAACTTTTTAAAATCGCGTAAATCGTCTTGCCAGTTAGGTTGTGGAACAATAGCTACTTTTAAATTCAAATTTTCTAAAACACGCCCTATTACTGCAGCACCAAATGATGGATGATCGATATATGCATCACCCGAGAATAAAACAACATCGGCTTCCTCCCATCCGTGAATTTTAGCTTCTTTTTTAGAAGTTGGAAGCCAATCGGTAATATTATATGTTTCGAATAATTCCTTCATTAGTTTTATTATTTAGCATTTAGAGTTTTTCTACTATTTACTGTTTACTATAGATTAATCACTACCGACTGCCTATCTTAAAAGTATCGAGCTATCGCCATAACTCAAAAATCGAAAATCATTATCCATAGCATATTTATATACATTTTTCCATTTATCGCCAATAAATGCAGCAATAAGTAATAGAAGAGTGCTTTTTGGTTGATGAAAATTAGTGATCATACCATTAATAACTTTAAACTTATATCCCGGATAAATCATTATCTGAGTGGAAGTAATAAGTTTTTCAAGTTCGTTTCTATTCAAGTAGTTTATTATAGCTTTTAATGATTCTTTTACTTCAATTTCTTGATTTAATTGGTATGCTTCCCATTGCGATATAGAGATTTTATCACTGCTAATATTATAATTACTCATAATTTTAACTCCAATCCAATGCAAACTTTCTAATGTACGAATAGAAGTTGTTCCAACAGAAATAATATTATCGATATTATTTAAAATTGCTTCAATGGTTTTTCTAGTAACAATAAAATGCTCGGTATGCATTTCGTGCTGGTCAATGGTTTCCGATTTTACCGGACGGAATGTTCCGGCTCCAACATGAAGAGTAATTTCTTCAATATCGATATCGTTATCTTTAAGATTTTCTATTATTTTATTGGTAAAATGTAATCCTGCTGTTGGAGCAGCTACCGAGCCTTTATGTTTCGAGTATACTGTTTGGTATCTTTTAGTGTCAATATCTTCCGAATCTCTATTCAAATATGGAGGAATAGGAGTTTGTCCCATTGCATCGAGTAATTCGCCAAAGCTGATGTCTTTATTATTCCAGGTAAATTCAATTAATTGTGCCGATTCATATTTTTCTATTCTCTCGGCACTAATTTCTATATCTTTATTGTCTATATTTATTGATTTGAATAATTTCCCCGATTTCCATTTTTTAGAATTCCCAACTATACATTTCCAACTTGTTTTTTCTTTTTCTTGAAATGCTAAAGCATAATCGGAGGGAGTAATTGGCTCAAGACAGAAAATTTCAATTTTAGCACCTGTCTCTTTTTCAAATTTCAATCTTGCCTGAATTACTTTTGTATTATTAAATACTAAAGTGCTTTTTGGTGGTAAATACGACAATATATTGGAGAAATTATCATTACTGATATTGGTATTTTTGTATATTAATAATTTCGAAGCATCTCTGTTATTTTTAGGATATTTTGCAATTCTATTATCCGGTAGATTATAATTGTAATCTTCTATTTTTATAGATTTTGGTTCTAGCATTTTTATTCAATGTTTTTACTTTCGTGATATTTACTATTTATGTAATTACTGCCTACTGCATCCTTAATCTTAAATTTTGAATCTTGAATCAATTTCACTTAAAAGTTCGTAATAATCTGCAAAAATAGTTAATTTTGTACGAAATTATGCAAATCATTAAAACCATATATTTCAATGAGATTTAGAAAAGGCGATAAAGTAAAGTTTCTTAACGATACAGGAGTTGGAACAATTACTAGTATAATAGACAAAAAAACGGTAGGAGTATTAACTCAGGATGGTTTTGAAGTTCCATATTTAGTTAACGATTTATTGAAAATAGAAAATACAATGAATCAGGTTTTTGCCGACGATTTGCCCGATAGTGAGAAAAATCCCAATCTTAATGATAACTATATTGATTCTGAAATTGAAGATGAATTAGAAGCAGATAATTCAGAGTTTAATCAAGAGAATGTTGACGATATTACCGGAGATTTATTTTTTGCTTTTGTTCCAGAAAATCAGAAAAAACCTTCAGAGGGTATAATTAATACATATTTAATTAACGATAGTTCATTTAGATTGATATATACAATATCGAAAAATGAATTCCCATATAGAAGATTAATTGCTTCGGGCGAATTAGAAGATAATACCAAAATAATACTTAATAAATATAGTTTCGATTCTATAAAAGAAATAGACGAACTTCATTTTCAAATATTATTCTTTAGTAAAGGTAGTTATCGTCATCGCGATCCAATTATTAAGTCGTGGAAAATAAAACCAACAAAATTTTATAAAGATTCAGTTTTTACTGAGAATGATTATTTTCACGAGAATGCTTGTTTATATAATATTTCGGCTGCCGATGTTTCTTCTGATTCATATAATATTATCAATTCAGAAATAAAGAAGCAGTTATCAACTAAAGAAAAACAATATGTAAAGAAAGAATATAAGAGTCCACGAAGCGGAGAAAAGAAAGATTTGTTTGAAGTAGATTTGCATATAGAAGCCTTAGTTGATGATTATAAAGATTTATCGAATACTGAAATAATAGAAATACAAAAAGCACGATTTACAACAGTTCTCGATGGAGAGATAATTGCAGGCACTAAAAAAGTTGTTTTTATTCATGGTGTAGGTAATGGTAGATTAAAATTAGAAATAAGAAAATTACTAGAAAAGAAATATCCAAAATTGAGATATCAGGATGCATCGTTTAAACAATATGGATATGGTGCAACTATGGTATTGATTAAAAAATAATAACAGTAGGTCGTTCTATCGCTCCAAAAAATTGGGGAGGAAAGTCCGGGCAACAAAGAGTACCGAACTCTCGAAATGAGAGATATTCGTGAGGGTATATCAACAGAGAAGAAAATAACCACCTCGATTCGTCGAGGAAAGGGTGAGAAGGTAAGGTAAGAGCTTACCAGTTTCGATGGTAACATCGAATGCTGTCTGTATTTTGGGTTGCAAGACCATGTACACCAACAATTAAGAGTTGCTCGCTCAATGTTGGGGGGTAGGTTGCTTAGATAAATGATAGAAGTTGCGACTTGTCGCAATACAGAACCCGGCTTATAGACCTACTGCTTATTTTTATTGAACGTATTGAGATTTGTTATTTTAACATTGTGGAGGAATCTGTTTATATGAAGATACCTCGACTTGTTTCAACTGTTGTTCAACATATGTATTTCTCAATACCGGTTATCAGGTATAACAATAAAAATCAGTAATTAATAAAAATATTTTTTTTGTTTATTAAGTTATTTCTTTAAATTAATTTAATGTTTCTTCTTTGTTTAAATCTTTAGAATTTGTAATTCTTAATATTAAAGACTTTATTTGCAAAAAAATTAATAATAAAGAAAATAGTTGTTTTATGGTAATTGAAAATGAAAAAGTTATTTCTCTTGAGTATCAATTGCATGTTGATGATGAGAATGGTAACATTATTGAAACAGTAAAAGAAGATAAACCATTTGTGTTTATGCATGGAAAAGGTAATTTATTACCTAAATTCGAAGAGAATTTAACCGGATTAAAAGAAGGTGATGGCTTTGAATTTAAATTAGCTTGTGAAGATGCATATGGTTTAGCTAGAGAAGATGCTGTTGTTGATATACCCAAAAATGTATTTGAAGTAGATGGAAAATTTGACGACAAATTAATTGTTGAAGGAAATGTTGTTCCTATGCAAGATAAAGATGGCAATAAGTTTAATGGTGTTGTTGTTGTCGTTGAAGACGAAATAGTAAAAATAGACTTTAATCATCCTCTAGCAGGTGATAATTTATTCTTTAAGGGTAAAGTATTGGTAATCAGAGATGCTAATGAAAATGAATTAAAAACAGGACAAGCCGAAGATGCTTTATAATTGGCTTTCCGATTAAAAAGTTATTTTTTCTAACCTTCAAGATACTGTATCTTGAAGGTTTTTTTATTAAATATCTTTTTTTATGAAATAATTTTTGATATTATTGTTCGTATTATATCGGAAACTTTTTATTTTACTAAATACTTAAAACTATTAATTATGAAAAAAATAATTTTATTAGTTATTTTAATTGCCGCTTTTGGATTTGTTTCAGAAGCACAGATTCAATTTGGTTTGAAAGCTGGAATTACTTCTTCTAGCATTAAAACAGATGAAGTATATCACAATCTTGATAATGCAGATTTTGATGAGTTAAAAGTAAAAGGAGGAAATGCAAATGTTGGTTTTCAAGCTGGTATTTTTGCCAGAATCACTATTGCAAGTTTATATGTTCAACCCGAATTACTCTTTTCTTCTACAAGTGGAGATGTTGAAATTTCTAGATTTTCAGGCGGAACTCTTGTCGATGGTGCTGCAATAATTAAAGAACAAGAATTTAAAAAGATTGATATTCCTATTATTATAGGTTGGAAATTTGGTCCTGCCAGAGTTCAAGCCGGCCCAATTGCTAGTTTTATCCTCGACTCGGATCCAATTCTTGCAGCATACGATTATAAAGAAAATTTTAATGGAGCTACTTGGGGATATCAAGTAGGTGTTGGTTTAGATATTTTTAAAACTATTACCATAGATTTAAAATATGAAGGAAATCTTAGCAAGTTAGGTGATGGGATTAAAATTGCCGGACAAACTAGAAACTTTGATTCTCGAAATAGCCAACTAATTGCTTCTGTTGGAATATTCTTCTAGAAAAATAGTAATATTTAAGTTATTAACAGTCATTATTAAAAAATAATGACTGTTTTTTTATTTTACTCCATGAATACTTAATTTTTCGAGCCTTTAAACATCATATATAATATATTCATAAAAACTTATTAACAATTTGCTATTTCTTATGCTAAATTGTATATGTTTGCACCGTTTTTTTTCTGTAAAAACAAATTAATAAACTGAATATCAGCGAAATGACTTGTATTGCAGGAATAAGTAGGAACGAAAGAAATAATTTATGAATTGGAATAAAATTTTTAAAAAAATATTTTTAATTAGCATATTGTTTTATATTGAAATTGCAACAAGTTTTTCAGATAGAACTTATATGGAAAAAGATTTTTCTTCGGATGATAAGATCCCAATATCAGCACGTTTGTCGAATAATTTATCGAAGTATAAATCGATGCAAGAATTTGATAATCAGATAAACAGTTTTTTAAGAAAATGGGATATTACCGGAGCATCAGTAGCTTTAGTAAAAGACGGAAAACTTATTTATGCAAAAGGATTTGGATATGCCAATAAAGAGCAAAAAGAAGAGGTGCAACCTAAACATATTTTCAGAATTGCAAGTGTTTCGAAATTAATTACAGCAACAGCAATCATGAAAATGGTAGAGCAAAAAGAAATATCTTTGACAGATACAGTATTTGGGCAAAATGGTATTCTTAACGATTCAATTTATCTTGATATTAGAGATAAAAGAGTAAAAAATATTACTATTCAAAATCTGCTCGATCATTCTGCCGGTTTTTCAAAACGATACGGTGATCCTATGTTTAAATATCAAACTATTTCAAAAAAAATACATAAAGATTTACCATTAAAAAGTGATGATGTTATATCTTATGTTTTGAAATATAGGAAATTAGGATTTGCTCCCGGAACAAAGAAGAAATATTCTAATTTGGGTTATGCTATTTTAGGAAAAGTAATTGAAAAAAAATCAGAAACCTGCTACGAAGATTATGTACTTGCAAATATCTTAAATCCTATAGGTATATATGATATGCACATAGGTAAATCTAATAAAGATGAAAAATTCGATAATGAAGTAGTTTATTACGGCTTAAAAGGAGAGAAAAAAGTTCTTTCATGTTTTGGCTCAGGCGAATTAGTTCCTAAATACTATGGAGGCAACCCTATTGAGTTATTAGGTTCGGCCGGAGGTTGGGTTGCATCTCCAGCAGAAATAATGAAATTTATTGTTGCTATCGATGGGAATAATAATTCAAAAGATATACTTAGCCCACAAACAATAAAAAAAATGACCTATCCGAGAAAAGGAAATGGCCCATATGGATGGACAGGAACCAATGCAAAAGGAGAATGGTGGCGCACAGGAACTTTATCTGGAACATCGGCTTTAGTAAAACGGCAGGAGAATGGAATATCGTGGGTGTTTGTTATGAATTCAACAGCAAAAAAAGGAGCTAAGTTCCCGGTTCAAATAAATAAAACAATGATAAATGCAATTTCAACTGTTAAAAAATGGCCTGTTTACAATTTGTTCGATTATTACGAACCTAAATCGAAAGAATTAGTATTAGTGAAAAATGCAATATAATATCTTAGAAAAATATTGTTAATAGTTTGAAATTTTTGTACGCTTGTTAATTAAATTTCCCATGTCGGTTAATTTTAAATAGCTTATTTACTTTTAAAATTAAATGCTATTGTTAGTATTCGATTAGTATATTTTAGCATTTTATCATAATATTTTCCTATTTTTATAACTTATTATAAATAGAATTGTATAAAAAGAAATAGTTGTGATACAAAATAATGATATTATATCGATACAAGTAAGAAAAAGAGTTGAAGTATTACAAAATGTAGATATTTTCTTTGGAACAGATGTAAATATTTTACAAGAATTAGCAAATTCTTTAAAAGATGTATCGTTTGAAAAAGGAGAAACAGTTTTTCAAAAAGGCGATAGATATAATGCTATGTATATTATTGTTAGAGGAGAAGTAAAAATTCACGATGGAGATTATGTTTTTACTCATTTTGGGGAAAACGATTTTTTTGGAGAATATTCTCTTATAGATTCTTCTGTTCGATCTGCAACAGTAACTGTTATAAAAGATGTTGAATTATTAATTCTCGAAAGAGAGGTTTTTGATAGTTTTGTTGATAAGAATAATAAACTTGCTTTAAAGATATTAAAATCTTTAATAAAACGATTACGAAAAAATAATGTATTAGAAGAACAATTAAATCAGCAAAATGCAGAAATTAGAAAAAATAGGGATAAAATTGACGGTCAAAGAAAAGAATTAGAAGAGATAAATATAACAAAAGATAAATTTTTTACTATAATAGCCCACGATTTAAAAAATCCATTTAATGCGGTCATTGGCCTTTCTGAATTACTTCTTCAACGTTATGATGCGTATTCCGACGATAAAATTAAGTTTTTTATTACTCAAATAAATAAGAATTCAAATAATGCCTATAATTTACTCGAGAATTTATTGCAATGGGCAAGGTCTCAAACCGGGAAATTAAAAGTAGAACTTGAGAAAATAAATTTATTTGATATTACTACTAATATTTTTACTTTGTATTTAGAAAAAGCTAATGAAAAGGAAGTTGAATTAGTTAACAATATTGATACTAATACCAATGTTTTTGCCGATAATAATATGACAAAAGCAGTAATACGAAATTTAGTTTCAAATGCATTAAAATTTACATCAAGTAACGGTAAAATAGCTATTTCTGACAAAGTTAACGATGGTAAAGTAACAATTTGTGTTTCCGATACAGGTATTGGTATTCCGAAAGAGAATATTGATAAACTATTTAAAATAGATTCAAATATATCGACACAAGGAACCGCCAAGGAATTAGGAACAGGTTTAGGTCTTGTAATTACTAAAGAATTTGTTGAAAAGAATGGCGGAAAAATATGGGTAGAAAGTATAGTAAATAACGGAGCTGAATTTTATTTTACATTACCAGTATATTAAAATATTTCTGTGTAAATATTAAAAAAAATCTTATTATTTCCCTGTTTTAATATCGTATAAAAATATTTATCTTTGAAGATAATTATTTTATATAAATATTACCCAAATTTTGAAGATGAATAGAAAAATCAAGATATACAAACAACTAGTAATTACTATCAGTTTTATCATTTTTTCAACTACTCTTTTTTCACAGAATTACATTTCTGTTAGCGGAAAATTAGAAATATTACATGGAAATTCAAAAGAAGGGAAAATAGTATTGTCAGAAAACGGTAATGTTAGTAATACTTTTATAACTAATCATTCTGGGAAATTTAATGTTGATCTCGATTATAACCATAATTATATCTTATCTTTTACAAAAGATGGTTATGTAACAAAAGATATACAAATTATTACTAATGTTCCCGAAAAATATTCGAAAAAGAAATATGCACCTTTAAATTTTTCTGTTGAATTATTTGAGAAATATGATGACGTAAATACAGTAGTTTTTGATCATCCTGTTGGTATTATTCAGTTTTATAAAGAATTATCAGATTTTAGTTACGATGTCGATTATTCAAAAAAGATACGTTCGAAAATTGAACAAACAGAACGTAAATTAGAACAAAGTTTCCAAAAGAAAATAGCTCAGCAGAAAGTAATAGAAAAAGAAAAATTACATAAAGAATATTTAGCGAAAAAAGCAGCAGAAGAAGAAGCTAGATTAAAACGATTAGAAGAGGAAAAAAGTTTAGCTGCGGCTCGTCAGAAAGCTAAAGAAGAACAATTGCGTAAAGAACAAGAGGCAGAAGCAAGAAAATTAGCACAAGAGAAAAAATTAGCAGAGAAACGTAGAAAAGAAGAAGCTGCAAGATTACAAGCTGAGATACTAGAAAAAGAAAGAATTGCAGCAAAACTGAAAGCAGAAGCAGAACAGAGAAAAATTGAAGCCGAAGCAAAGCGTAAGCAAGAAGTACTGGCACAAAAGAAATTAGAAGAGAAACTTCGATTAGAAGCTGAAGCAAAAATA
The DNA here is from genome assembly GCA_964504155.1 of uncultured Bacteroidales bacterium. Lineage (GTDB taxonomy): Bacteria > Bacteroidota > Bacteroidia > Bacteroidales > UBA12077 > CAZDCZ01. The sequence goes on from CAZDCZ010000054.1 coordinate 10,569, forward strand.
AAAGCTAAAGAAGAAGAAAAAATGCGACAGAGACTTGCTCTAGAAGAGAAAATAAGACTAGAACAAGAAAAACAAAAATTAAAAGTCGAAGCCGAAGCAAAATTGATAGCTGAAAATAAAGTCCAAGAATTGCTTAAACAAAAAACAGAAGCAGAACAGAGAAAAATCGAAGCCGAAGTAAAACGTAATCAAGAATTACTGACACAAAAAAAATTAGAAGAGAAACTTCGAGTAGAGGCTGAAGCACAGATAAAAGCCAAAGAAGAAGAAGAAATGAGACAAAGACTTGCTCTAGAAGAAAAAGTACGGCAAGAACAAGAAGCTCAAAAGATGAAAATAGCAGAAGAAGCAAGAATAGAAGCCGAAAGAAAAAAACAAGAACTGGCAAAAGAAAAAGAAGAGTCGGAACTTAGAAAAAAAGAAAAAGAAGCTTTAGATACACAGAATGAAATAAAACGATTGGCAAAAATAAAAAAAGAACAAGAAGAAGCCGAACGCAGAAGAAAAGAAGAAGAAGCAATTAAAGTACAAAAAGAAATACAACAACAAGCTAAGTTGAAAGCCGATATTAAAAAAAGAAATGCTATTGCCTTACAAAAAAAACTACGTCAACAGGCTGCTAATGAATTAATTAAGATTGATAAAGAATATCCTGAAGGTAAAACAGTAGAAGAATTTGATAAGTATAATATGCATATTACCAGAATAATAATATCTGTTAATGAGGCTATTAAAGTATATTTAAAAGTAGAACATAATTGGGGTGAAATATTTTATTTCCGTAATGCGCAATGCATCTCCGATAAATTGTTTAATATAGAGACTAAAGATATTTAGTAAGTTTTATTATTATACAATTTTATTACAATTAATAAAATACTAATGAAACATTCTTGTACTAAGGTTCACAACAAGGATATGAATGTAGAAAAATGTATTTTTAATTTAGAAGTATAATTAATTGAAAAACATAAGCTTAAGCAATATTTATTTGAATGAAATCGTATAAGCAATATTTTGAAATTGAAGCTAGTCCCAACGAAATTTTTTTAGCTTTAATAAATCCCTTTACAATAGAGTTGTGGTCGGGATATCATGCTGTTATGGATGATAAAGTTGGTACGGAATTTTCGTTGTGGGAAGGTGATATTGTAGGTAAAAACATAAAAGTAGAAACCGATAAATTACTTGTTCAAGAATGGTATTTTGGCGAAAATACTCCGAAAGAAGAAATTTCAATTGTTACAATAAAACTATTTCCAACAAATAAAGGAACAAGCATACAAGTAAATCAGTCTAATATTCCCGACGACGATTATGAAAATATTTCTACAGGTTGGAACGAATATTATATGGGAGCAATCAAGAAATTTTTAGAAATTGAATAATTGCCCCCTAGTGTCGTATAAATTAATCACTAATAATTAGGCATTAACTAAAATTCATTCACTGTTTTTCTTAATTTTACTAATTTAGTAAGTAGGTTTTCCAGATAATCGAGATGTAACATATTTGCACCATCCGATTTTGCTTCTGAAGGCTTTGGATGAGTTTCTATAAAAATACCATCTACATTAACAGCAATTCCTGCTTTGGCAACAGTCTCAATAAGTTCAGGTTTGCCACCGGTAACACCCGATGTTTGGTTTGGTTGTTGTAAGCTATGAGTAATGTCAAGAATTACCGGACAATTATTTTTTTGCATTTCAGGAATACCTCTATAATCAATAATCATATCTTGATAACCGAACATAGTTCCTCTATCGGTTAACATAACGTTTTTATTTCCTGATTCAATAACTTTATTTACAGCAAATTTCATTGATTCCGGAGCAAGAAATTGTCCTTTTTTAATATTTACAAATTTACCGGTTTTTGCAGCTGCTACTAAAAGGTCTGTTTGTCGGCACAAAAAAGCAGGGATTTGCAATATATCGACGTATTTTGCAGCTATTACAGCGTCTTCGGCACTATGTATATCGGTTACAACCGGAACATTGTAAGTATCGCGTATCTTAGCTAAGATTTTTAAAGCTTTTTCGTCTCCAATACCGGTAAATGAGTCTAATCTCGAGCGATTTGCTTTTCGGTACGAACCTTTAAAAATAAATGGAATTCTTAATTTGTCGGTTATTTTTATTATTCTTTCTGCAATTTCGAAAGCAATTTCTTCGCTTTCGATAGCACATGGACCTGCTAGTAAGAAAAAATTATTTTCTTCTGTAAATTTTATATTTGGAATATTCGAAATCATAGTTTGTTTTTTTATAGTTTAAATTAGTTTTTATAGTGAAATAAGCTAATAAATTCTTACTTATATTTATTATCCCATAAATTGTCAATATTTGTTTTTATATCGTTTTCTTTTTTATTATTCTGAGGCTTATATATTGTTGTTCCTGATATGTCTTTTGGTAAAAATTCTTGTTGAACAAAGTTATTATTATAATTATGAGCGTATTTATAATTATTCCCATATCCTAGTTCTTTCATGAGTTTTGTTGGTGCATTTCTTAAATGTAAAGGAATTGGTAAGTCTCCTGTTTGTTTTACAATCTTTTGAGCATCATTTATTGCTTGATAGGCAGAGTTACTTTTTTTACTTGTTGCTAAATATATTGTAATTTCAGAAAGAATTATTCTTGATTCTGGCCATCCAATTTTATTAACAGCATCGAAGGCAGAATTTGCCAATAGAAGAGCATTTGGATTAGCAAGTCCAATATCTTCCGATGCTAATATTATTAGTCTTCGGGCAATAAATTTTGGTTCTTCTCCTCCTTCAATCATACGTGCTAGCCAATATACAGCAGCATTAGGATCGCTTCCTCTTATAGATTTAATAAATGCTGATATGATATCGTAATGTTGTTCTCCGTTTTTGTCGTAAGTAGAAATGTTTTGCTGTAAATTATTAATAACAATCTCGTTAGTTAGAAGTATTTCTTTGTTGTTATCGCTCGATTTTTCAGAATTGATAACCAATTCGAGTATATTGAATAATTTTCGAGCATCACCTCCCGAAAATCTTAATAAAGATTCATATTCAACAAATTTTATATTTAATTTCTTAAGATATATATCTTCTTTTATTGCATTATCTAATAATTCAATTAAATCGTCTTTTTCGAGATGTTTTAATACATATACCTGACAGCGAGAAAGGAGAGGAGATATTACTTCGAATGAAGGATTTTCTGTTGTTGCTCCAATTAAAGTTATTGTTCCTTGTTCTACAGCCGATAATAATGAGTCTTGTTGCGATTTATTAAATCTATGAATCTCATCGATAAATAAAATAGGATTAGGCTTGTCGAAAAATTGTTGATTTCTTGCTTTCGCAATTGTTTCTCTAACATCTTTAACTCCTGAATGAACGGCACTTAAAGTATAAAATGGCCTGTTTTGTTTATTTGCAATAATTTTTGCAAGAGTTGTTTTTCCAACTCCCGGAGGCCCCCATAAAATAAACGATGGAATATTACCCGATTCTATAGCATTTCGTAATATTGCACCATTGCCAACCAAATGTTTTTGACCTATATATTTATCTAAACTAATAGGTCGTAATCTGTCTGCTAATGGTTGATTTATTGCCATAGAAATTTTAAATTATAATAAAATTAACAATAATTTGGTGTAATTATTGACTTTAAAATAAAAATTATAGTTTTTAAAACTAAATTAGTATTTTTATAAAAGTATTTATTTCAACAAAAGTATAATAATCAATAGAAAATATTATATTTATTAGTTTCTTTTTATAAATTATTATTTTGAATAAGCTTATAAAGATTCTTAATTAACAGAAATATTCTATATTAGCAAATAAATAGTAAGAGAAAATAAATTAACCAAAAAATATACCTATGAAAAAATCAGTTTTTTATTTAAAGCTATTTGTATTTATAGTTTTATTAGGCTTTTCTACTAATATTGCAAAATCTCAGATTAATACTTTAAGTTCTTTTATGACCGGAAGCACTGAAGATGCAGAAAAACTTTTTCAGGCATATGCATCGCCATATGCAAATGGATTAGGTGCAGGAATGAGTGCCGGTTGGTATAATACTGCAAAGACTCATAAATTAGGAGGTTTCGATATTACTTTAACTTTTAATACTGCTATTGTCCCCGATGGCGATAGGACATTTAATATTTCAGATTTAGGATTAGGCGAAGGTTCAGGTATTGTTTCAAGAGTTTCTTCTACACAAAACGAATCTCCAACAATTGCAGGAGAAGATATTGCAGGTCCACAAATAACATATTGGGCAGCAAATCCGTTGGGAGGAGAAATAGAAATTGCATCTTTTGATTTGCCTAAAGGAACAGGGTTTAGATATGTTCCTTCGCCAATGCTTCAAGCAAGCGTAGGTTTAATCAAAGGAACCGAAATCATAGGAAGATATACACCTCGATTTGATGTTGGAGATAATGGAAGTGTAGGAATGTGGGGAATAGGTGTTAAACATAGCTTAAAACAGTGGATTCCTGCTGTGAAAAGAATCCCAGTCCTACAACTTTCTGTTATGGGTGGATATACAAAATTTTCATCAACAACAGATATTAGCTTTCAACCCGAATTTTATGCCGATAATGCAACTATTCCGGCATATGATGTAAACTTATATAATAACCAGGAGATGCTTTTTGAAACATCAAGTTTTACAGGAAACTTAATAGTTTCGGCTAACTTACCGACAGTTTGTTTTTATGGTGGAATTGGTTTTGCATCGACTAAATCAAATTTAAAATTAGACGGATATTATCCATTTCCTTCGGTTAATTCTTCTAACGGAACACTTGAAGTATTATCAGAAAATGCTATTGAAAATCCTATTAATGTTTCAATAAAAAATACAGACGCTAGCAAAACTAAACCAAGATTAAATGCCGGTGTTAGATTTAAATTTGCTGTTGTTACTTTGCATTTCGATTATACTTATGCAAATTATTCTATTGCTACTGCCGGTTTAGGAATAAGCTTCAGATAATAATTAAAATTTTAAATGTATTTATAAATGCGGCTAGATATTACATTTAGTCGCATTTGTTTATATAATAGTTTAGCATTAAAATTATAATATAAAACGTTGTTCGATAAGCTTAGGTACAAAAATAAAATGTTCAACTTTTCAATCTATTATTGTTTTTTAGATTAAACCGAGTTTGTAAATTATATACAAATAATTAAATTAGCAGAAATTTAATACCAAATACTGAATACCGAGAGTTACTATGTATTGTAACTGAAAAGTATGAATGAATTGCTGTTTGCTTTATCTGACAGGTTAATATAGTAAATTTAGTTTATATTATAGTTGCAAGTAAAAATATCGACAATTTGAAAAAAAAATCACGAGTAAGTTTACAAAATAAAAAAGATGATGTTCGAAAAGCCCAAATTATTGTCATTCCGACCTTGTGGAGGAACGGCGAAGCCCTCAACAGAGTTAATCTGTTAATAAATAATTTGTAATTATACTATACAGATACCTCGACTCCGCTCGGTATGACATAAATAACTTGAACCTTGCTTTTCCGACAGCCGCTTTTTTATTTCTAAGGATATAGAATTACTTTACAAATTCTGTTATATCTGTTGCAATTTTTAACACTTTTTTAGGATTTCCATTTTCGTCGAAAATAGGAGTATAAGTCTCTACAAATGTGTGTTTATTAGAATGAAATTTCACAGTATTTGTTTCTTTTTTTGCAATTCCATTTCTCAAATCATTCCAAAATTCTTCGTTTGCTTTTAATTCTTCTTTATTGTATCCCATATTATCGGAATGATGCGAGCCAACTATCTGTTCTCTTGATATATCGACTAATTTCAGGTAATTGTCGTTTACAGTTAATATTTTTCCATATAAATCGTATTCAATTACCAAATTCGCAGTATTTAAAGCATTTAATAATCCTTGCATTTCTGAGCTCCTTCTATCAGCTTCTTCCTGAGTGGCTTGAAGCTCTTCCATGTTTTGACGCATTTCTTCTTCTTGAGCAGCCATTTCTTCGCTCTGTAGTTGCGATTGTTCTAATAATTGATTTGTTCTGATATTAATTTTTGTTGTTGAGATTGTTGCAGCAATATTTTCTCCAACTTGTTCAACAAATTTTATAATGTGTGATTCAAATTCATTAAAGCCTGCTAGTTCAATAACACCAAAAATTTCATCGTTTACTTTTAATGGAATAATTAATAACGAATTAGGAACTGCTTTACCTAAACCTGAGGTTATATTAATATAACTTTCGGGAAGCTCTGTCATAAAAATTGTTTTTTGTTCTTGTACACACCTGCCAATAAGTCCAACCCCCAGTTCGATACGTTTATCAATGTATTTCCTTTTTTCGTATGCATATGTTGCAAGTAATTCAATAAAGACATCATTTTTGTCGTCATCATTAATTAAAAATAAGCCCCCCTGATTGGCATTTATATATTTAACAAGGTTACTAATGATATGGTATGAAAATTCATGTATATCATCATTATTTTGACGTAAAATATCTCCAAATTTTGCAATTCCTTGAGTTGCCCAATTTTGTTTCTCGTCTTCAATTTTTCTATTATTCTCTTGAGTTTTTGCATTTCGAAGACTATCTCTCATTTCTAATAACGATTTGCCAAGGACATCTTTATTGCTTAATAAATCAAAATCTGCTTCAAGATTACCTTTCCCAATTTCATTAGCAAATTCAGCCGTTTTATTTAAGCCATCAATTAATATATTAACAGAATTACTCATTTCCCCAATTTCGTCGCCTGTTTTTATATCTAATTTTTTCGATTTATCTATATCGCCCTCAGCTAAATTGCCTAATATTTTTGTTGTTTTTACTATTGGATTAGAGATAGTAGTTGCTATAAATAAAACAACAAGCGCTAAAAGAATTAATCCAATAAATCCAACAAAAACTGTTCGTTTTAATGTTGCTTTTGCTTCGGCCATAATTACATCAACCGGTACTGCAAAGGCAAAAGACCATGGGGTAGAAGATTTTCCAATAAACACGGGATTTTGCGAGATGTAATATTTTCTGTTGTTTTTATCTGTACTCATATACGAAAACTTATCGCCCGATTGTATTTTTTTTAATAAACCTGAATCGAAATCTAATTCTTCTAATGTTTTTCCGGTATAATTTATATTTGGATGTGCTACAAAAGTGCCATTATTTGAAATAAGAAAAGCATAACTGTCTTTTAAAGGATGAATTGTATTTATTAGCTCTTGAAATCGAGCCATTCCTATATCAAATCCGGCAAGTCCTATAAATTTCCCTTTATTAAGAATTGGTACAGCAACACTTGTTTCAAGTATTTGTTCTTCATCTTCTTTGTACGAAAAGAAATAAGGATCCATTACAAGTTCTTCTTTATTTTCCATTGCATCGTAATATGCTCCTTTATTAAAACCTGCAATTGTATCAACTATTTCTTCTTTGTATTTTATTTGTCCTCCGAGTCTATAGTAGGTAAGTCGTTCGCGACCATATGGTTTGTCCCACTCGGGGTATAAAGCATTCATTTCCCATGTTATCCAAGATGATAAAAAATTAGGATTTTCTTTTATGAGATTTTCTAATATTTCGGTATAAATTTCCTTTCTATCATTTCTTTTAATGTTCTCGTATCCTTGTATAGCTTGAGCTGTAGCTCTTGCCATATCGATATCGACATTAAGGTCAGATTTTGTATAATTTGCATATTTTCCTGCATATAAATCTGCTATTTTTTGAGCATCAGAAAAAGCTATTTTATTAAGTTTTAAACTAACATATCCTAATGCTGCTATATATATTAGCGAGGATACTACTAATATATATAATAACATTTTTGATTTAAGATTCTTTTTTAATTTCATATGTTTAGATTTTTAACTTACATATTAGATTAATTAAAATAGAACTATTAAAAATAAATCTAAATACTTAATATGTAAGCGTTTAAGTATTGTGAAACTTCTAGTTTTGCTTATGTTTTTTAAAATCACAATGTAATAAAATAATGCATTACATGAAAATTTTTTAAAGGATTTTTTATTATTGATTATTAACACATTTCAATGATATATTTTTTTAAATATTTAAAAAACTTTTAAATATTTTGTAATAATGAAATTACTTTCTTTAATTTTGCTTTATAAAACGAAAAACATATAGTATGAAATTGTTAGAAGGAAAAACAGCAATAATTACCGGTGCTGCACGAGGCATAGGTAAAGCTATAGCATTAAAACTTGCCGAACATGGAGCAAATATTGCGTTTACAGATTTAGAGTATAACGAAGCGGTAAAAGAAGTCGAAAATGAGCTAAATAGTATGGGCGTAAAAGCTAAAGGATATGCATCTGATGCTAGTAAGTTCGAAGAAACTCAAAATGTTGTTAGCGAAATGGTTAAGGATTTTGGAAAAATTGATATTCTTGTTAATAATGCGGGAATTACTCAAGATACCTTGTTAATGAGAATGACAGAACAACAATGGGATATTGTTTTACAAGTTAACCTAAAATCTGTTTTTAATTTTACTAAAGCTGTACAGCAATATATGCTGAAACAACGCTCGGGTTCTATAATAAATATGAGTTCGGTTGTTGGTGTTAGTGGAAATGCCGGACAATCAAATTATTCTGCATCGAAAGCCGGAATAATAGGTTTTACTAAGTCTATTGCAAAAGAATTAGGCTCTCGAAATATTAGATGTAATGCTATTGCCCCCGGTTTTATTATCACGGAGATGACAGCAAAATTACCGGAAGATGTAAGAAAAGAATGGGAAAAACAAATTCCATTACGTAGAGGAGGAACTCCTGAAGACGTTGCAAATACTACAGTGTTTCTTAGTTCAGAGCTATCGAGTTATGTTAGCGGACAAGTAATTAATGTGTGTGGTGCTATGCAAACCTAATAATATAAAAATATTTATTTAGTAAAACCGGCATGTTTTTTGCTGGTTTTACTATTTTTACAGATATTTAAAAACTATTAAAAATAAATCTGATGCTTTTTTTTAAACCTAATAACATTATTTTAATAATATTATTAATTGTTATTTATTCTTGTAATCCAATAACTAAAGTTCAGATAGAAACAATTAAACCTGCATCTAATCCAATACCATTCTATGCCAATTCTGTTTCATTTGTAAATCTCGAAAACGATATTAATAACGATTCGGAAGACGATACTGTAATTGTTAATATGATTTATAAGGAATTTTTACTTGGTGTTGATGATATTGTAAGAAACTCACCTAGAATAGATTCGCAAAATGTTTATAAAGCAAATAATTATTTGCCGAAGAATTTATTTTATTACGACGATAATAAAGTTAATTGGAATAAAATTAAGAAATTAGATATTTGCAAAAATTCAGATATATTATTTTTGCTCGATTCTATTTACATTATTATGGAAAGTAATAACTCAGAAAAAATATTTAATTACAATCATTACGAATATTATAAATACAGAAATTTTTTAGTATCTGCATATTTTACTACAATCGATATTAAACACAATAAAGTAATAGATAAATATAATTATAAAGATTCTTTAATATGGGAAGATGCGAATGTTGATATAAATATTTTAGAAAAGAATTTCCCGGATGTAAGAGAAAGTATAAAAATAACGGGTTATTGGTTAGGTTATGATTTTGCTTCTAGAGTTTTTCCATGTTGGATACCTCAAGAAAGAACTTTGTATGTTACAGGAAATAGAGACTTTATTAAAGCTGCACAGTTATATAAAGAAAATAATTATATTGAAGCATCGAAGATATGGGAAAAATATATTAATTATTACGATAAAGAAATAGTTAGTAGAGCAACGTATAATTTAGCCCTAGTTTGCGAAATGAACGGATTATATGATGATGCTGTTAAATACTTAATAAAATCGTATAAAGCAAAACCAAAGATAAAAACGAAAGAATATATCATAGAATTAGAACAAAGAAGAATTGATAATAATAAGTTGAAAAAACAACTTCCATAAAAATGTTTATTTTGAAATAATATTGTTATAAATTATTATATTTGAAATAAAAAACGATTATGAAAACTGTAAAATCTTTATATCCTTTATCAACTTGGGCAATGCGTATTGGCATTGCTTTTTTTGTGTATGCGAAATTTTCTGATATTGTATTTCAATTAAATTTCAATAATTTTTCATTTTATATTGCATTATTGTTTGTTGTATTTGGATTTTTGCTTTTTGTAGGAGGTTTTATAAAAAAATCGAGTTTAACAATGATATCCTCATTGGTTTTATTATTTCTATCGATATATAAAATTATTTTATTGTCGAGTACGGTAAATATTTCAATTCCGATTTATATTTTGATATTTTCTATATCATTATTATTTTTATCGAAAGGAAATAATTAATATATTGTATTGTTTTTAATGTAGAATTCAACCTAAATTATATTAAGATGTTTAATATTGCTTTATTTGGTCCTCCCGGTGCAGGAAAAGGAACACAGTCGAAAAAGGTAATCGAGAAATATAATTTAACATATATTTCTACCGGAGATATTTTACGCGAAGAAATTGCAGAAGGTTCTGAACTTGGTTTACAAGCAAAAGGTGTAATTGAACGTGGAGGATTAGTTTCAGACGAGATTATTGTTCAAATAATCGAGAAAAAGATTAAAACAAATACTGATTCAAATGGTATATTATTTGACGGTTTTCCACGAACAGTTGTTCAAGCATATATTTTAGAAGGTTTATTACTTAAATTAAATACTTCTCTAAATTGTATGGTTCGACTAGAAGTTCCTAAAGATGAATTGATGAAACGAATGCTTGAAAGAGCAAAAAAAGAAAAGCGTGCCGATGATACACATGATGTTATTCAAAATAGATTGACAGAATATAAAAATAAAACAATTCCTGTAGTTGATTTTTATAGAGAAAAAAATATCTATTATGCAATTGATGGCTTTGGAAGTTTAGATGAAGTTTTTAATAGAATTCAAAATGTAGTAGAAAATACACTTAAGAAAGAATGGTTAAATGTAGTGCTTTATGGACCTCCCGGCTCCGGAAAAGGTACTCAGGGAAGAATGCTTGCCGAAAAATTTAATTTAGTATATATTTCAACAGGATCATTATTACGCAAAGAAATAAAAAAAGAAAGTGAGATAGGGAAAAAAGTTGAAGGATATATGAAAAAAGGAGATATTGTTCCCGATGAGTTTGCCATTAAACTTATAGAAAAGCAAATTAAAGCTAACCCTAATGCTAGTGGCTTCTTTTTTAAAGGCTTTCCAAGAACAATTGTGCAAGCATATATTCTCGATGGACTGTTGAGAAAATTGAATTCTTCGGTGTCAGCAGTTTTTAACCTTAATGTTTCTACTCTAGAATCGATAAAAAGATTATCGGCTAGAGCAAAAACAAAATATAAAAGAAACTACGACATCGATACAGAGATAATAATTAATAGATTAGAAAATTTCGAGCAAAAAACAAAACCTGTTTTAAATTATTATAAAAACAATAATATTATATATAATATTGATGGTATTGGAAGTGAAAAAGAAGTGTCGAAAAAATTATCAGATAGTTTAAAAGATGCATTGAAAAATGCCAGATAAAAAATAATTCAAACTTGTTAAATGACCTATATTTTTATAATATAGGTCATCTTTATTTTATGAATAAATTATATCATAAAATGCTTTTATTTTTACTTATAATCGAGTAAGTTTATATTTT